>VHDF01000006.1 GCA_016871495.1 Verrucomicrobiota bacterium
GCTCAGCATTGGCCTGGCGGCCAAGGGGCGCGAGCTGCCGGGCGTTCTGTTTCGCAGAAGTCCATCACCGTCGCGAGTCTTCTGCTGTGCGTTCTCGCGGCCTCCATCACCGCCCACGCCGTCACGGCTGCACTCGGCCGACGTCCCAACATCATTCTCATCCTGGCCGACGACCTCGGCTACGGCGAACTCGGCAGCTATGGCCAGGTCAGGATGAAAACTCCGCACCTGGATCAAATGGCTCGGGAAGGGCTTCGCTTCACTCGCTTTTACGCTGGAGCCACCGTCTGCGCGCCTTCCCGCAGCGTGCTCATGACCGGGCAACATCACGGCCGCACTCGCGTGCGAGGCAATGCTTCTCCCGAAAACTCCGGCGCTCAGCGCCTCACCGCCAACGATCGCACGCTGCCCAAGATGCTGCGGCAGGCGGGCTATCAAACGGCGCTCATCGGGAAATGGGGACTCGGCATGCCCGGCGACGAAGGCCTCCCCAACCGTCAGGGCTTCGACGAGTTCTTCGGTTTTCTCAGCCAGCACCACGCCCACAATCATTATCCGGACTATCTTTGGCGAAATCAAACCCGCCAACTCCTCCCCAACGGCGTCGCACCCGTGGGCCAACAAGGCGGTGGTTACGCCACCAACGCCATCGTCTATGCCGACGACTTGTTCACCGAAGAAGCGATTCAATTCATTTCCAAGCCACGCGAGCAGCCTTACCTCCTTTTCCTGTCGTTCGTCGTGCCCCATGCCAACAATGAACGGAATGCCGCCCTCGGCAACGGCACCGAAGTTCCTTCTCTCGAGCCCTACACCTCCACCTCCTGGACCGCGCCCAACAAGGGGCACGCCGCCATGGTCTCCCGGCTCGACAGTTACGTGGGACGCATCCTCGACCACCTGCGCCGCACCGGACAGGACAAGCGCACGCTGGTCGTGTTCACCTCGGACAATGGCCCGCATCGCGAGTCCGGTCATTCGCCGGAGTTCTTCGCCTCCGCCGGACCGTTGCGCGGACTGAAGCGCGACCTGACGGAGGGCGGCATTCGTGTCCCTTGCCTGGCGTGGTGGCCGCGAGCCATTCCGGCCGGCGCCGTCTCCGACCACACGGGCTATGCGGGCGACTTTCTGGCCACATTCGCCGAACTCGCCGCCACCCAACCCTCCGGTCCAATCGACAGCCTCAGCCTGGTCCCCACGCTGCGCGGACGCCCTGAGCGCCAGGAGAAACATCGATTCCTCTATTGGGAATTTCACGAGCGCGGATTCAAACAAGCCGCGTTGATGGATGGACGCTGGAAGGGCATCCGCAACCAAGGCACCAGAGGGCCGCTTGAACTCTACGATCTCGACGCGGACCCCGGCGAAACCAACAACCTGGCCGCCGTATTCCCGGACAAAGTTCAGGCGCTCGTGGACTATCTGTCGCGCGCCCGCTCGGAATCCGCTCACTGGCCCATCCGTGAAGCCGGTCCGCCGGTCCCAACGTATTCGCGCACAAATGTGCTGCAATGGAGGGACGCGGCGGGAGGGCTGAAACCGGTGCGGACTCCCGAAGAATGGCAACATCGCCGGCGCGATATTCTCAGTGCGATGCAGGGCATCATGGGACCATTGCCGGCCAAGAATCGCTCGAATCCTCCCTCCTTCCGCGTTCTGGAGGAAATCGACGCCGGGACCTATGTTCGGCGCGATATCGTGTTCGAGGCGGATCCGGGCGATCCCGTGCCCGCTTATCTGCTCATTCCGAAAGCCGTGCTCAGGGGCGCTTCAGCGCCGGGAATTCTCTGCCTCCACCAAACTCACGCCCAGGGTCGAAAAGTCGTCGTCGGCCTGGGCCAAAGCCCCCATGACCAATACGGCGTCGAACTCGTCGAGCGCGGCTATGTCTGCATCGCTCCCGCCTACCCGCTGCTCGCCGACTATGCTCCCGACCTCGAAAAACTCGGCTACGCCAGCGGAACGATGAAGGCGGTTTGGAACAACCTCCGCGCGCTCGACCTCCTCGAGTCCATCCCCGGAGTTCAACGGGGGCAATTCGCGTCCATCGGACATTCCCTCGGCGGCCACAACGGCATTTTCACAGCGGTATTCGACGAGCGGATCAAGGCCGTCGTCTCCTCATGTGGACTCGATGCTTTTCGCGACTACATGAAGGGAAACATCAAGGGCTGGACCAGCGTTCGCTACATGCCGAGGCTCGCTCAAACCACCGCGGCCAGCCTCCCCTTCGACTTTGACGAAATCCTGGCCACGATCGCGCCCCGCCGGGTCCACCTTTGTGCTCCCAAAGGGGATTCGAATTTCTTCTGGTGGAGCGTGGATCAAGTCGCCGGCCACGCGCAGCCGGTGTTTGACCTGTTGGGAAGCAAGAACGGCCTCAGTGTGGTTCACCCCGACTGCGGCCACCTCTTCCCTCCCGAGGAACGCGAGCGGGCTTATCGGATCATCGAGGAAGTTTTGGGCCCGGGCGCGGCGGGACGGTGATCCGTATGATCAGCAACCCCATCCTGCCGATCCTTCTCGCACTCTCGATTCCACTCGCCGCCCGGCCGGCTGAACCGCTCTCGGTGGGCGCTTCCCGCGTCGACATCACTCCAACCGAGCCCATCCGCCTCACCGGCTACGCGGTCCGGCAGAAACCCGCGGAGGGCGTGGATCAACCGCTCTGGGCCAAAGCACTCGCCATTCGCTCGGAAAAAGGGGAGATCTCGATCCTCGTCACGGTGGACAACTGCGGCGTCCCGGCCCCCATGACGGAGGAAGTGGCAGCCCGCCTCAGAGGTTCCCACGGGATTCCCCGGGAACGATTCACCATCTGTTCCTCGCATACGCACTCGGGGCCCTTGGTGAACGGTTTCGCCCCCAATATCTTCGCCCAAGATATCGCTGCGGATGATCAGGCCGCGATCGACCGCTACTCGGCGCGACTGGTTGACGAAATCGAAAAAGCCGCAAAGGAAGCCATTGCCAAGCTCAAGCGAGGTCATCTGCGCTGGGGACAAGGTCAAGCCGGGTTCGCCGCGAATCGCCGCACCCCAGGAGGTCCGGTGGATCACTCGGTCCAAGTGCTCGAAGCCCGCGAAGAAAACGGGGGAACGATCGCCATCCTCGCCAATTACGCGTGCCACTGCACCACCCTCGGCGGTGAATTCAACCGGCATCATGGCGACTGGGCCGGCCATGCCCAGGAAGCGATCGAGAAAGATTTTCCCGGGACGATCGCTCTGGTCGCCATCGGGTGCGGCGCAGACGCGAATCCGAATCCTCGCGGCGGAACCGACCATGGTCTCGCGCATGCGCTGGCCCACGGCCGCGCCTTGGCCCGCGAAGCAAGCCGCGTCCTGGCTTCCGCTGCCAAACCGCTGACCCAGGCACCTCAAGGTGTCTTCCGATCGATCCGCCTCCCTTATCAGAAACATTTTTCACAAGCCGAGTGGGAAAGCCGGGCCGAGCGTCCCGGCATCGTCGGCTATCACGCGCGAAAACATCTCGCCCGGCTCAAGCGCGGGGAAACGCTGCCCGATTCGCTCGAGTATCCAGTCCAAGCCTGGACCTTCGGCCACGAACTCGCCATGGTCTTCCTCGGGGGAGAAGTCGTGGTGGATTACGCGATCGGGTTGAAAGACGCCCTGGACGGACGGCGTCTCTGGATCAACGCTTATGCCAACGACGTTCCGTGTTACATTCCTTCCCGCCGGATATTGGCAGAAGGCGGTTACGAGGCGGAGGATTCCCTTTGGTATTACGATCGTCCAGCCCGGCTCGCACCCGCCACCGAAAGCCTCATCCTCCAAACGGTGCAATCGATACTCCCGGCGGCCTACGCGAATCCCCAGCCCACCAACGCGCTCACGCCGCCACGCTCCGTGTCCGAGGCACTTTCAACATTCACACTGCATTCCAATCTGGCCATCGAGTGCGTTGCCGCGGAACCACTCGTCGTCGATCCCGTAGCCATCGACTTCGGGCCGGACAGAAGGCTCTGGGTGGTCGAGATGCGCGACTATCCGTCCGGACTCCACAACCAGGGTGCCCCGGGTGGACGCGTCCGCTTCCTCCGCGATCGTGACGGCGATGGCCGATTCGATGATGCCCATACCTTTCTCGAATCCCTGCCCTTCCCCACCGGACTCATGGTCTGGCGCGACGGCGTGCTGATTGGAGCGGCTCCGGACGTTCTCTTTGCCCGTGACACCGATGGCGACGGCAAAGCGGACGACGTGAAAAAACTGTTTTCCGGATTTGCCACTCACAATTTTCAAGCGCGAGTCAATGGGTTTGCCGCCGGGTTGGATGGCTGGATCCATGGCTCCTCAGGATTGTTCGGCGGCTCCGTGACGAATTGGATGATGGCTTCCCACCCGGTGGTGGAGTGCCGCAACCGGGACTTTCTTTGGAATCCCGTCAGCGGCGAACTCCGCGCGGGCGCCGGCGTCAGCCAGCAAGGGCGCGTGCGCGACGATTTCGGAAACTGGTTCGGCAACGACAACAGCACGCTCCTGTGGCATTACCCTTTCACTTCGACGCAACTCACGCGCAATCCCCACCAGCAGCCTCCCCGCGACCGGGTGAACGTCGCCGCTCGCGAGAACCTGCATCAGTTGTTTCCCACCAGCCAAACCCTCGCCCGGTTCAACGACTTTCACCATGCCAACCGCGTCACCTCGGCGTGCGGGCCAGGTCTCTATCGCGACGACCTGCTGGGACCGGAATTCCAAGGCAATGCGTTCATCTGCGAACCCGTGCACAACTTGGTTCGGCGGCTCCGATTGGAGTCCGAGGGGATCACCTTCCGAGCCGGAAAGGCCCCGGAAGAATCCGAGCGCGAATTTTTGTCCTCGACCGACCATTGGTTTCGTCCCGTCCAAGCCCGCACCGGGCCGGATGGTGCACTCTGGATCGTCGATATGTACCGCCAAGTCATCGAGCATCCACGTTGGATTCCGCCAGACCGGCTCGCACGGGCCGATGTCAGAGCCGGGGACGATCGCGGTCGCATCTATCGCGTCCGCCCTCGCTCAGGCCCCCTCCGTCCCGTGCCCAATTTCTTGACCCTGACTCCCCAGGGTCTCGCCGAGGCCCTGGATTCCCCGAACGGCATCGTGCGGGACCTCGTGCAGCAACGACTCGAGCTGGGAGTCCAGTCTGCCTCCCTCCATCGCCGTCTGCGCCACCTCGCCCTTCGGTCCGAACATCCTGCCGTCCGCATCCAAGCCCTGGCCATGCTGAATAACGCTGGAAAAATGAACCGAATATTATGGAGGCTTGGACTGAACGATCCACACCCTGGAGTGCGTTATTCAACCCTTTCCATGGCGGAAAACCGCCTCGCGCAAGGATCCCAGGATTTGGCGTTCCTGTTGCGTGATTTGGTTCCATCGCTGCACGACAAGCATCCGAGCGTTCGCTTCCACGCCGCATTGGCCCTTGTCGCCACCGCCGACCAGAAAGTCGCTGGTATCCTCGCCCAACGGCTGGCCGAAGCGGGACCCTCGGACGAAATCCTGGCGGCCATCCCCACGGCCCTTCCCTCGTTGACACCCCGTTTGTTTCATTCGCTGTTGCCGCTCGCCTCGGCCAGCGCTGGCGTGCAGGCTGCCCTCGAAGCCATTCTCCCTGGGGTTGCCACCGTCCATT
This sequence comes from Verrucomicrobiota bacterium, assembly GCA_016871495.1. Taxonomy (NCBI): domain Bacteria; kingdom Pseudomonadati; phylum Verrucomicrobiota; species Verrucomicrobiota bacterium. The sequence goes on from VHDF01000006.1 coordinate 5,641, forward strand.
CTCCAGAGGCGCATCTCGCTGTCCTGGATCAACTCCTGCCCTCTCCTCCCGGCCATGCCGAGGATTGGCGCTGGCGGTGCGCGGCGGACTATCTCGCAGCCGTGTCGAAACAGCAGGCGATGCGCCCGGAAACACTTCGGTCCTGGCTCACCCCAGTCCAAGCCGAAGCCCGGCGTCTTGCGCTGGATCCGGCATCCGGCCTGCCTCGCCGCCTGGCAGCCATTCGGCTGCTGCGATTCAATCGATCCGAGTCGGTCGCACCCGCGGCGCTAGAGCCCCTGCTCCATGCAGAACAGCCGCCCGAGCTCCTCTCGGCAGTCCTTGAGACGCTCGGAGCTTCGGCTGATCCCGCTGCCACTCGCCTTCTCTTGGATGTGTTCCCCCGGCTCACGCCGGCTTATCGACGCCAGATCCTCGAACATGCCCTCACCAGGGCCGAATCAACGAAGGAACTCCTTCAGCGCCTGCGTTCCCGCCAACTTTCCATTCGCGAGCTTAGTGCCGAACATCGCGGACGGCTCGCCAGAATGAAGGACCCTGAGCTTTCCGCCCAGGCGCGCGAACTTCTCGATACCGCAAATTCGGACGAATCCAAGACGGCGCTCATCGCTCGATACGTTCAATCGAAACCTGCGCTCTCCGTGAATCACCGGCGAGGTCCCGAGCTCTTCACCCTTCATTGCGCGCCGTGCCATCGCTACCGCGGCGAAGGTGTGGAAGTCGGACCCGACCTCGAAACGCTGACCGATCGAAGCCGCGAGAGTCTGCTCACCGCGATTCTCCACCCCAACTCTGCCATCGATGATCGCTTTCGCGCCTACGAGGTCGCGACAAGGGACGGGCGCTCACTCCAGGGCATCCTGAGTTCTGAAACTGCCAACGGCATTTCCCTTGTGCAATCCGGCGGCGTCCGACTTCATCTGAACCGATCTGAGATCGCGCGCCTCGACGCCTCCGGCCTCTCCCTCATGCCCGAAGGCTTCGAGCAACTCCTCCCGCCCCCCGACATGGAAGCGCTCATTCAATTCTTGCGGGCCTCGACACACTCCGACGGCGAAAAACGGGCGCGCTTCGTGTCCGCAGGCAGCAGCCCCGTCCGCCTGCTCGTTCATGCTGAACGCGTGACTTATCGTTCCTGGATGGGGCCCCTACCCATGGCCTTGTGCCGACTTGATCCGGGACGCGGAAAGCTTTCCTGGACCTCGACCCCGTTGGCCGCAACCGGAGAGAGAGGCTCACGCCGGTTTCGCTTCGCGGTAGCCATGGGATTTCTATCTCAGCCTCCCGGCAGCTTCACGTTGATGGTGAATGGGCACGTCGCCGCCCGCTTCGAGGTCACTTTGAACAACGCCACTTGGAACAGCCCCGACGGGCGGCTGCAAACCCGATACGCGGTTCAAGAAATCACGGACCAGGACAGCTTTGGCATTCTCACCATGGACGTGGTCTCGGACATGATCCCCGACGAAGGCGAGACGCATTTCATGGTGGAGGCACAACCGGTGGAAAGCCAGCGGTGGTTCGGCATTTACCAAGTCGAGTAAGAATGCCGGGAACGCGGAGCCATCTAAAGTTCACCGTCGGCAAAATCGAGCCTGTCCTCAAATGAAGCGGCGAACCCTTCGTCCATTGCGGCCATCGAGGACGGCGCATCACCACCATGTTTACGTGGTCTTGCTCGATCCGGCGGTGGCGAAACTCCGCAAGGTCAAGGTTCTGAATCCTGCCCGGGATCCAACCAAACCGTGCCTGTATGTCGGCATGACAGGACTCACCCCGGAAGAACGATTGGCGAATCACAAGTCAGGCAAGAAAGACTCGCCGATCGTGAAACGATACGGGATTCGATTGCTGCCTGAGCTTTATCGACACTTGAATCCGATGCCGTTCGAAGCCGCCGTCCGCATGGAGATGGACCTCGCGGAGGATCTTCGACGTGAAGGTTACACGGTAACTGGCGGGCACTGAGCCCCATGATTGGTGAAGCTTGAGCCACCCTCAGCGCCCTCTGCGTCTCTGCGCGAAAATATTCAGCCATGCACCCTAACGAGACCACCCGCATCGTGAGTGGCCTGCCCGAGGACCCCATGCCGCCATAGGAATTCGCCCGATCTTGCTCGCGCAGAGACGCCGAGTGCGCAGAGACCGGAGCGTGGGTTCTTTCACTCTCCGCGCCCGCTGGATCTCTGCGCAGGCCCGGCAGCCGATGGTATACGAAGGAAAAGGGGCCGGACTTTCGTCCGGCCCCTTTCGTGAATTCAATTTGAAGCAGCAGCCAGGGGCCGCTGCTTCATGCGACGAGCCTTAGGGCTTGATCGCGCGGAGGAAGATCGTTCCCGATCCGATCGGAGCGGTGAACGGAGTCTTCGTGCCGGCCTGCGTGGTCCAGGGACCTGTCACCGACGGAGCGGTTTGGAGCACCCAACCGGCGGGGAGCGCGGCCGGGGTCGAGGTCACTTTGACGTTGCCGCCGTCACGAACCACCGCGAGCGTCACGTCTTCCTTCGGCACCAAGGGATCGTTGAAATCCCAGTGAGCGAGCAGGCCTGTAACACTGCTGGGCGCGGCCTTGCCAGCCAAACGCTTGATGTTGGCTTCGTTGAGCGCGCCGTTGTAAACGGCGAAGTCGTCCAGGAGGCCGCGCGTGAGGTTCTGATTCACGGCGGGACCACCGCCGATGACGATGCTGTTGAAGTCGGTCGGGAGCACGCCGGTGTTGTTGCCTTCCAGGAACAATTCACCGTCGATCCAGACTTGCTTCACGTCCGCGTTCTTGAGGAACACATAGTGCCGCCATTGATTCCACCACGTGTTGTCACCCGCAGTGAAGGTCGGGAGCTCGCTGATGTTCTTGCTGATGCGCTGGGTCGAGCCATCGCAGCAACCGGCGGTGTCGAAGTAGATGGTGTTGTCACCCCAAGGAGCGTGGGCTTGGAAGCCGCGCGTCGAACCGCTGCTCGTGGGCGAATTGAACCAGAAGATCGACCCGTTGGAAACGTCATAGCGCTTCTGCCAGACCGAGACCGTGACCGCGTCATCCGCCGTGGCGGTGTTGAAGAAGGCCGCGTTGTTCACCAGGAGCGAAGCACCGCCAGGACCGAGGTCCATGCCGTAGTCGCCCGCCGCGCCGGTGAAACCGCCCTTGTCAGCGGTCCACTTGGACGAACCGGTCAGCAGAGCAGCAATGCCGCCCACTTTGTCTTTGGACAGCGGAGGCACCGCGAATTCATATTCGGCATTGCGTGTCGCGCCGCCATGAGTGAAGGAGATGCCCACTTTGTGTTTGCTCGCCGGAGGCAGAGGAGCCGGCTGGAACTTGGCCGTCACAACCTTGCCGTTCTTGGCGACTGTGGCCGCGATGGGAGCGCCGTCGAGCGTCAATTTCACGCTGGCGGTGTCCACGGTGGTGGCACCTTCGGTGATTTCGACTTCGATGCTGGTTCCGGGATCCGTGGCGGAATTGCCCGGAAAAGGCGTCAGCGAGGTGATCGCCGTCGGGAGCGCGCCGCCGCCGGCGCCCGCGCGATAGGCCTTCAATCCACCGTTGGCCGTGTCATTGATCAGGCTCTTCACGCCGTCCTTGACGGTGAACCATTCGATGTTGGCTCCACCGCCGCCTTCCTGCCAGGTGGTGCGGAAAGGATACACTCCGGCTTCTTCCACGAAAAAGCTGAAGATCGTGTCGCTCGCACCGCGCCCGCCATTGAACTCACCCAGATTCTTGCGGATGAGCACATCGTTCAGGGAACCAGCCGAGGTCAGGAAGCCGTCATCGCTGTTGACACCCATCGTGATCAGGCCCTGCGGCAGCTCGATCCAGCTGATAATCTCCGCCACGATGCCGTCGGTGTTATCTTCAATGCTGGGAATGCCCGGCATCTGATCATCGGGCGTAAACGCGCCATTGGATCCGCCGGCTTGATCGAAGTTAATGACCGTCGGGATTTCGAACTCGATGAGGGCATTGTCCGCGTTGCTCAGCTTCTTCCCGGCGGCCAAGGCTGTGCCCGTGGCGTCAGGGTTGGCTTTGTTCGGGAGAGGGGTGCCGTCAGCGGCCTTCAACTTGCCGGCGATGGCTTCCTCGCTCTTCACATTCGAGTTGCGTGTATCCGCTTGGTTCTGGAAGACGCGCCACAGGAAACCAGGCTTGCTGGTGTTAGGGGCGGCCTTCAAGGAAGCGGCCAGCGAAACGTAGCTGAGCGTGAACGGCCCTTCAGAAATGAGAACGTTGCCGTTGTTGTCTTTCGCGGTCAGGACGTAGTTCTGAACCACTCCAGAGGGGAAGGGCTTCGCGAACTTATGCACGATATCGACCGCGCCATCGCGCTTGGTCAATGTGCCGAGGTTCACATTCTGCCCGTTGACGGTCAGCTTGATGCTGGCCGGATCGATCACAGAGCTGCCGCTGTCATTGGCGCGCGCGGTGAACGTGTCGATACCCTGACCGACGGCCGAGAAGAACCCGACGCCACCTTCACCGAAGGTGCCGAAATACTCGATTTCGTTGATCTGATGCAGGGTGCCCGGGGTGTGGATCACGTAGTAGCGCAGATAACGGAAGGGAGCAGCAGGAGTGGCCAGGGTGATCTTGGCGACTTGATTGTGCTCGGTCCAGATGGGCACGGGATTGTCGAACACATAGATCGGAGTGTAGTTCGCTCCGTCGTTCGAACCCTGGATCTGCCACTGGGTCGGACGGCGGTCCGCCGCGTCATTTCCGGAGGTGATGGTGAAGTGGGTCAGTTTGACCGGATTCTTGAACTGCACCGCCACCCACAACGGTTTGGCCGTGGTGGGGTCTTCGCAGCACCACTTGTCGTTGCCGCCGCCAACCTTGTTGTCGAAAATGTTGAAGGAGAACTCGCCGCCTTCAAAACCAGGTTCGCTGTTTGAATTGATCGAGGCCCAGTTCCAAGTCGGACTGGTGGGACCCGCCGATTCATCGCCGTCATCTTCAGGGTCTGTCAGGTCCTTGCCCAACAACGACTCGGCGCCAACGCCGAGAATCTCGATGGTCGGCTTGTCCGCCCCAAGGGTCACTTCGGCGGTTTCACCGGGAGTCTTGCCAAACACGATCGCGTGAGCACCGAGACCACCCCATCCCTTTTGTCCGGGAGTCAGTTCGTCACCGTCGTTAATGGCCATGCCGAGACCGAACTTGGTGCCGGGCGTAAGCTTGGTCAGACCGAGCGAGGAAGCCGGTAACTTGATCTCGTAGTAGGTTTTCTTGGCATTGGTGTCGCGCGTCACGATGGCTTCGGTTTCACCGGGACCAGCTTCGTGCTGCACGATCACTTCGCCGAGGGCGCCGTCGGTACCGCCGAGCGCATAGTTGTAGAGGGCGACTTGCTGGGTGCGACCCGCGTTGGCGATCATCAATTGGACGGAATCACCGTTCCAGGCGCTGTTGGCCGCGTTTTCATGGTATTCGTCGGTCACGACGAAGCCGAAATAGACGTTGTCCGCGTCATACGCCACCTGCACGGCGGAAGTATGATCGCTGGGCCCAGTCCAGGTCCCGCCTGCGTATTCTTCGAAAAGAACATAATTGGGATTGGCATTCTTGCCGGACCCTTTGGGAATAGCGAATTTGGGATCGACGATCTGGCTCACGCCACCCCATTCGTTGAGTTTTCCATCAAGCGTGATGGGCGTCACCGTGAAAGGCGCGGTGTACTTTTCCTTCGACGGTTCGATGTCATTAATGGCCAGCACCGGTACGGAGCCGACGGCCAAAACTGACGCGAACCCAATGATCTTTTTGGTCATAGGGATAGTAGTAGGGTTTAGGTTGAATTGGAACGAGAGGAACTTCTGAAAGGAGTGAATTGAAGTCAAGAAAAATCCTCCAATTGTGCAGGAATCCGCATCAAATTGAATGAATTGTTGACGATTTTCTCATGAAGTTGCCCAAGCTTGCAGGACGGCCTGCTGTAAAGAAATGGACCGTTTCCCACAGACCAAGACCCCGATGCTCTACGACAAGGACGAATGTACTGGATTCTCTCTCGAAACTTGGTCTCTGGCCCGCCTATTTCATGCACGGGACGCCCGGTGAGGACACCGGGCCTACAAACACGGAGGCAGTCGTGATGGTAGGCCGCGTGGCCTCACGCGGCGTACTTTCGCGGATTCAAGCTCAGTATGAAATATCCGGGCTAGTCGCTGATTCCCGATCTCAAGACAACCATTTACGCTCATGCATCACACGACATAAACAATTGATGCACAAAAGTTTAATTCACCATTGAGGTTGATATTGGCTTTCCTTAAAATCCACGGTCAGGCAGGCGCAAACCTTTAAGCGGCCGTTGAACATGGTGAAGTTTTACAAAGGCCTGGATGAGAAAGACATGACGAAGAACGAGGCCTACTCTTGATAAATCTGGTGAGTGATTCGGAATGGCTTTATCGCCAGGACCTTGCGAAGACTCATCAAGGCAATTTCGTTCATGCGGAACTCTTAACTCACAGCCTCCAAGCGCTCGCCCATGAAAACTCAGCTTCAACTCGATAAATGGCAACAATCCCTCCGCGATGGACAAGTCATACCCGCCTGCCCGCTGGCGCTGAACAAGGGCCGCCGATGGAATGAGGACTCTCAACTGGCCTTGCTTCGATATTACTCGGAATCCGGAGCGGGCGGCCTTGCTGTTGGTGTCCACACCACTCAATTCGCCATTCGAGACCCCAAGGTCGGCCTTTTCAAACCTCTGACCCGGCTGCTCGGACTCGAAATGCAGCATCACCATCCGCACCTGATCCGTATCGGAGGAATTTGCGGACCGACCGCCCAGGCCATCCAGGAAGCGGAGTGGCTCCGAGCTCAAGGTTATCACGCCGGACTGCTCAGCCTGGGCGCATTGCGATCGGAATCTGAGCCAGCCTTGATCGAGCATTGCCGCGTTGTCTCTGAAATCATTCCCATCGTCGGATTCTATCTTCAGATTGCGGTGGGGGGGCGCTATCTCAGCAGCCACTTTTGGCGGGGCATTGCGGACCTCGAGAATCTCGTTGCCGTCAAGATCGCCCCTTTCAACCGTTACCAAACCCTCGATGTGATTCGCGCGCTCGTGGAGGCCGGACGCGACGATGTGGCCCTTTACACCGGCAATGACGACCACATCGTCGGTGACCTCGTCACTCCATTCCGATTTCGCAGGGGCAGTCGCCGGATCCAACGCCACATCGTGGGAGGGTTGCTGGGACAATGGGCGGTGTGGACTCGAAGAGCAGTGAAAACTCACCAGCTCTGTTTGAATGTGTCCATGCGTGGACGCACGATTCCTCCCGGACTCCTCCGACTCGGCGTGGAGCTTACGGATGCGAATGCCGCCCTGTTCGATGCCGCCAACGACTTTCAAGGTTGCATCGCGGGTATCCACGAAGCACTCCGCCGCGATGGGCTGCTCGACGGCAACTGGTGCCTCGATCCCGATGAAACCCTGAGCCCGGGCCAGAAAAGCGAGATCAGCCGGGTTTGGAAAGCCTATCCCCAGTTACGCGACGACGGTCCGGACTTCGACTTCACAGGCCAATTTTCCGTCAGCCCAGAATCTCCACCTTCATCCAACCCGCCGGGGTGACCCTCCGTCAGTCCGGATTTTGACGAGGCTCACGGCTTGCCGCGCACACTCGCGCTCAACCAATCCAAATACTTTGCGCTGCCTTCCCCGGACTCGATCGACAGAATCTCCGGGGTATCGTAGGGATGAATCTCTCGAATCACCGACTCGACCTGGCGCAGCTTCGCCCGCGTCGTTTTCAAGATGAGCAGAATTTCCCGAGCGGATTCGAGCTTTCCCTTCCACCAGTAGCGGGATTCGAGACCCGGCACCAGATTGGCGCAAGCCACGCACCGTTCCCTCAACAAACGGTCCGCCAAGGCGCGAGCTTGGTTCAAGTCTGGCGCGGTGACAAAGACGATGCGAAAAGTTGAAGCGGATCTCATATCAGACCGGGGGTGCGACACCCTCCAGGTGCATCCGGAGATAATGAAGCGCCACCACCACCAGGGCGTGTTGAATGCGCCCCTCGGAAATCAATCTCGGCACGTCTTTCACCGGGACCAGCCGCACAGCTAAATCCTCCCCCTGATCCAAAGCCAGCTCGTGCCGCAGCCGGCATTGCTCCACCAACACCGTGTAGCAGGTGTTCTCCATCAAGGCCGGATTCGGACTGATGCGGCCCAGCAACCTCGCTCCGGCGCCCTCGTATCCTGTCTCCTCGCGTAGTTCGCGCACTCCGGCCGCCACGGGTGAGGAATCCTCGCGGTCGATCATGCCGCCTGGAATCTCCAACTCCACCGTGCCCGAACCGTGCCGGAATTGCTCCACCATCACCAACTCCTGATCCGGAGTCACCGCGACGACGTTAACCCAGTGCGCGCATTCCAGGACGACAAAATCCTGCTCGTAACCGTTCCGCGGAGATCGCTTGCGATCCGCCCGCAGCTTGAAAATGCGGAAATCGCCCAGCGCCGTCGAACCGAGCCTCTGCCAGGGCCGAATCATGCCGCTAAGCCCCCCGTTCCTTCGCCGCCCAGCCCTGCCGCATCAGGCTCAACAAATGCCGCAGAGCCTCCTCCTCCGAACGGCCGGTGGTCTCCGCCAATTGCCTGGCCCGGCGCTGAAGTTGAACCGCCATGGGACCCGCTTTTCCGGCAGGACATCCCAGGGACTCCAAAGCCGCTGCCAAGGCGTCCAATTCAAGGGATTCAGCGGACATGTTGTTTCCCGTTCGGCACGGGCGGCATCACCGGCTCGTCGGCGGACAGGCCAGTGCCAACCTCACGTTGCAGGAATGATCCGAACGCTTTCGACATGGACGCGCGTGACCGGCTTGCTCCGCTCCCCGCCATTGCCCGAGGCCGTGGGGGTGTCTCCAATGAGACCCAGCACGTCGTCGCCGCCAATCAACTCGCCAAAGGCCGTGTATTGACGGTCCAGAAATCGCGCGTCCGCCAGGCAAATGAAAAACTGGCTGCCCGCCGAATCCGGATGCTGCGATCGCGCCATCGAAAGCACACCGCGAACATGCGGGCGATCATTAAACTCGGCCTTGATCTTGTAGCCCGGTCCGCCCGTGCCAAAGAGATTTTCATTGGACGGGTCTTTGGTGAGTGGGTCTCCGCCCTGGATCATGAAGCCTTTCACGATCCGATGAAAACAAGTGCCGTCGTAGGCGCCCGCGCGCGCCAGCTTCTTGAAGTTTTCCACGGTGTTGGGCGCCACCTCGGGCCAAAAGGAAACCGTCATCTCGCCTTGCGAGGTGCGGATCACGGCGACTTCAACGGAGGATTCAGGCACAATAGCTCCTGGTTAAGGGTCTAGACTCGATGGGAATGGGAAAGCCAAAATCACTTGATGCTGTCGGCGGGCACGATGCGGACGCTTTCCACCTCCTGACGCTCGACCGGTTTGCTGAGTTCGCCGCTGCGGTTCGCGGTGACCGCGACATCTCCGATCTTGCCGAGCACCTCGTCGCCTTTGATCAACCTGCCAAACGCAGTGTATTTCTTGTCCAGAAAATCCGCCACGCCGAGGCAAATGAAGAACTGGCTGCCGGCTGAGTCCGGATGAGCCGAACGGGCCATCGACAACACCCCGCGCACGTGCTTGCGGTCGTTGAACTCCGCCTTGACGGTGTGTCCGGGCCCGCCGGTGCCAAACCGGTCTGCGTTGGCCACGTCCTTCGTCAACGGATCGCCGCCTTGAATCATAAATCCCTTCATGATCCGGTGAAAGGCGGTGCCGTCGTAAAACTTCTCTTTGGCGAGTTTCTTGAAATTCTCGACCGTCTTCGGTGCGACGTCAGCCCAAAACTCCACCACCATCTCGCCGTGCTTGGTCTTGATCACAGCGACTTCTTTCACCGCGGCGTCCGTTTTCTTGTCGCCCTCCGCGGCTTGAACCGCGCCCATGAACATGCCCGCGCTTAAACAGGCCAAAATCATCCATTTCATGGCGCGATGCTTTGCCACGAATCCCACGGAGTGTCACGCGGGAAAGTTCGCGCACCGCATTTCCCCGTGTATCCCAATGTTGTTGGTAGGGCGGGCCTGTCCCAGCCCGCCGCCCACGGGATGCAAAACATCATGCTCCGGCGGCGCGCCGGGACGGACGCGCCCTACCTGCATCACCGGCAACATCGGGATGCACCGCGCATTTCCGGCGCACCCGCAAGTGGCCGGGGCGCGCCGTGCGCGGCGCTTCCGCCCGCGCCCATCGGCCGCGGCGATCTCCTCCCGCACCAGGGCCCGCCCTGGGTGAAGGCGTGAGCGGTTCCGCGGGCTCCAATCGACGAATCCGAACGGAGTGTGGTATTCATTGGGAGTTTCATTTCAACGATGATGCGCTGAGGGAATTGGAATCGGCGCTGGACGACTTGCTTGTCTTGAGCCGCTCCGTAACATCGACGCATGAGCAACAAGGATATCGTGAAAGGGTTGTGGGAGCGTTCACCTCAGGAGGCATCGCTGTCCGACATCGCCCAAGAAATCGAATTCGTGGCGGGAGTTCGCGATGGGCTTGCGGAGTTGGATCGAGGGGAACAAATGACGACTGAGACATTGCGGGAGCGAGTCCGCCAATGGACCGGTTCAAAGTAGTCTTCGCCCCGCAAGCCGAGCGCGACCTCAGGTCCGTTGTGTTCTAGGTCGCGCGGCGTAGTAGCGCCGAAATTGCGGCCCGGTTCGGCAACAGTCTCATTGAACGGGCTTTGACTCTGGCCTCGCTTTCTAATGCGCGGACGCGTGGTGCCCGAGCTTTGCGACCCGATGGTGCGCGAAATCATTTAGCGCGATTATCCCATCGTTTTCTGAATTCACGGAGACATCGTGCAAGTGATCCGGTTTTGGCACGAGGCACGTTTGACCCCTGTTATCGACTCGGATGCATTTTGACTGGGCCATGCGGATGGCGATGACGACCAGGAGTTCGATGAGGGTGAATGCGATTTTGGAAATTGGATTTGCGATTCTGGATTTCATGGTGTGATCGCGTTGGCGCCGATGGAAGGACAGGTCGGAAATTTCGGGATCGACGACTTACGCGAAGGGTGCGAGCTTGCGAGACGTGCCGCGCCGCGAACTCCGTCACCCTCAACAAGTTGAAGGCTGGCTTACGGATCTGAATCGCCGGATTACGCAGCCAGCGAAGATGACTTTGATTGGCTCTGGCGCATTGCTTTGGCACGCGTTCCAACTCGGGGTCACGGAACCTTTGCCTGAAAACAGCATGGATGTGGACCCGATCACGGACTCGGATGAAGTCGCCCGGTTCTGTTATGAGGCGCTGATTGGAAGTGAGTTCGAACGCATCCACGGCTGGCACGTCAATTTGATGCCGGCATTGGTGATGCGCGAGTTTCCGTGCGATTGGGAGCGCCGTGCGCGGGTCAAGAATTACGGCAACCTTCTCGTCGTGGCCCCCTCGGTTGAGGACTTGCTCATCCCAAAGGCAAAACGAAATGAACCACGGGACCGTATTCACGCCGAATGGGCGAAGCAGCATCTCCTGGCTCGCGGACTGAAATGAAAATTGAACCGCAAGAAACGCGTCGAGTCTGGGGCGACTACGTGAACTGGGATGACGTCGCCCGGTTTGAATACGGACGACGCATGTGGCGCATGCCGGAAATGCGCGCTCGGCTGCTCGCGCACTGGACCGATGACCGGCATCCTTATCGTGAACGATTCGCCGCGCATCGGGCGATGGTCGAACGCGCGCTTTCGTCCGACGCCGACCCGGTCCGTCTCGACGAGGAGTTGAGGAAATACGCTACCAGTCTCCGCTGCGTGGCGCGCGAAATTCCTCCTGTGTTTGGAAGCTTCTTTTCCTGACCTGTCTCCCGCGTCGGAAGCGGGGTCCACCGTTCCTGGTCGGGCATCGGCCGAACAATTGGAGTCAATGGGGTCAAGTCTTTATTTATTACAAAACAGCTTGCGAACTCCCTGCGGGGCACGAGAAGGAGAGTCGCCCATCGATTCTTATGCTTTTCTCATGGTTCTTCCTTCATCCAGTTTGCGCAGGCATTGCGCGGAGTAGCCCGCCGCACCCATGTTCAACCCCCGGGCAATCCAGACCGTCGTTATCGTCGTTTCCCCGCGCCGGCGGCGGGCGATCTTCATCTTCTCCGGGTCGCCCTTGCGCCGGGCTTTCCGTCGCGCCGCAGTCCATCCGCGTTGCTTGAGTTCCGCCGCCAGCAACCGCTCGGCCCGCACTGTCTCGACCTCCTGCGGCTCCTCGCCCATGAAGAATCGGCCCTGGAAACCTGAAACCCGCACACCCCGGGTAGGGGCACCTGCGAAGCTGGCATCCCTCTGGGATGCAAATGCTTGGGCGATCCGGTGGACCGGTGGTATCGTCGCTGCGCTCCTCAACCACCGGCTAAGAGCTGGCAAGCCTCCGGCTTGCGACTGAGCCGCTTCACGTCACTCTGGTCTCACTTCCCTTCTGCATCCATCCCGCATCTCCCGCTTGGGATCAGGACGTCTGAGTTTGCGGGCCAAGCCTGAAGGGCGCGAACGGGCATCTCCCGTCATCAACCTAAAAACATGGACTTATTGGGGACCTTTTCAAGGGCTCACCATCGCCGACCGCAAAATGACCGTGAAACTTCCCAAACGATGGGTGTGATGTTGAGGTGAACGGCGCGGCCCGGCAACGGGCGGATCCACCTCGCATTAGGCTCGTGGAAACGTCCCCGGGCGAGTATCCTCCATCCCCATGCGCAAAACGAAAATCATCGCCACGCTCGGACCCGCCACCGATTCCCCGGAGATGCTCGGCCGGCTCATGGACGCCGGTGTCAATATCGCCCGGCTCAACATGTCACATGCCCCGCACGATTGGGTCCGCCGCATCGTGGGCGATCTCCGCGCCGCCGCCCAAACTCGCGGGCTCGCCTTCGGCATCCTGATGGACACCCAGGGCCCCGCCATCCGCACGGGCGACCTGTCCGCCGCTCTGGATCTTCGTCCGGGCCAGAAATTCACCCTCACCGTACGCGGCGAGAAGAGCGAGGAGATCGCCTCGGTGGACGTCAACTACGAGAATTTCGTCCAGGACATCAGCGTCGGTGACACCGTGCTGCTGGACAACGGGGAGATCCAAATGAAGGTGCTAGCGAAGCATCAGAACAAGGTCGAATGCGAGGTGCTCACCCCCGGCAAACTGGGCAGCCGGCGCCATATCAATCTGCCGGGCGTCAAGGTGAATCTGCCCGCGCTCACCGCGAAGGACCTCGCCGACATCGCGGTTGGACTCGAGGTCGGCGTTGATTTCATCGCCCTCTCGTTCGTGCGCGAGGCCAAGGACCTGCAACAACTCCGCGCGGTCATCGAACACGCCCCCCGCCGACCGCGGATCATCGCCAAGATCGAGGATCAGCAAGCCATCAAGAACTTGGATGCCATCATTCAGGAAGCTGACGGCATCATGGTGGCTCGCGGCGATCTGGGCATCGAGGTCCCCTTCGAGGACCTGCCGATCATTCAGCGGCGCATTGTGAAATCCTGTTTGAAAGTGGGCCGCCCGGTCATTGTCGCGACCCACATGCTGGAGAGCATGATCGGCAGCCCGGTCCCGACCCGGGCGGAGGTCACCGACGTGGCCAACGCGGTCTATGAGCAGGCGGACGCCATCATGCTCAGCGGGGAAACCACGGTGGGCCAATATCCGGTGCGTTGCGTCGAGGTGTTCGACCGGATTGCGCGACGGATTGAGCGCAGCGGCGGCGCGGGTTTCCAGGAGCGGGCCGAACTCGGCACCGACCGCCAAAAACTCGTGAAAAGCGGCGTGGCCATGGCCAACGAGCTGCGCGCCCGGGCGATCCTGGTCTTCACCATGCGCGGGAACATGGCCCGCGCCACGGCGTGGATGCGCCCGCGCTGTTCCGAACTGATCGCGATTTGCGAATGCGAGTCCGTGGCCCGCTCACTGGCCTTGCACTGGGGGGTCAACCCGTTCGTCATGCCGTTCGACCACATCAACCCCGAGGCCAGCATCGACCAGGCGCTGCGGCAATTGATGGCTCAAGGCCGATTGCAACGTGGCGACAAGGTTGTCGTCATCAGCGCCCTGACCTCAGGCCAGGAGATTGTGGACGGACTGCAGATGCGGAAGTTGTAGCGTTCGGGCGATCCGTTCAGAAGGCTTCGCCGGCGCAGCAGAGCACGTTGCGGACCTTGTGCTTGACCAAGGCCTTCACGCGATCGCGGGCGGGCCCGAGGATGTTGCGCGGATCGAATTCCTTCGGCTTTTCCACCAAAATCTTGCGGATGGCGGCCGTCATGGCGAGGCGAAGGTCGGTATCGATGTTGACTTTCGTGCAACCGACGCGCCGGGCTACTTCGATGTCGGCTTCGGGAACGCCCGCCGTATTTGTGCCCAGAGCGCCGCCATACTTGTTGATGTCCGCCACCAAGTCTTTCGGCACGCTGGAAGCTCCGTGCAACACCAGCGGATAATCCCCCAACCCGGCATCGCTCAGGGCTTTCTTGATGGCCTTGAGCCGGTCCAGGTCCAAACGCTGGTCGCCCTCGAACTTGTAGGCGCCGTGGGAGTTTCCGATGGCCACCGCCAGGGAATCCACCCCCGTTTGCCGGACGAAATCCACGGCTTCGTCGGGGTGGGTATAAGCGCCTCCTTTCGAGTAGCCCCCGCCCTCCTCGCCGTCGTCGTGCTGCGCCCCGACGAGCATGCCGAGCTCACCCTCGACCACGCAGTTCTTGGCATGCGCGTATTCCACGACCTGCTTGCAGATCTTCACGTTCTGGTCGAAGGGCAGGTGACTGCCATCAATCATCACGCTGGTGAATCCTTCGTCGATGCATTCCTTGCACAGTTCGAAAGAATCGCCGTGGTCCAAGTGGACCGCGATGGGAATATTGGAGAGGCTGACGGCGGCTTCGATCAACTTCTTGAGATAGACCGGGTGCGCGTACTTGCGCGCGCCGCGGGAGATTTGCAGCATGACGGGCGCTTTTTCCTCTTCGCACGCCTCAACGATGGCCTGCAAGAGTTCCATGTTGTTGACGTTAAAGGCCCCCAGGGCGTACTTGCCCTTCAAGGCCTTGGCGAACAGGTCTTTGGTGTGAGTCAGTGGCATAATTCAGGTTCCGGTTGCAAACGAATCATCTCCGTTCCGCTCTGGACGCACCCCTTCCGTAAAACGGTTGGAGCGCGCCAGGTCGAGCCGAAGGTTCAGCCGAAGGTTCAGCCGACCGCCTGGCAAGGCAATCGGGAACTTGATTCTAGGGAGCCTCGAAGCGGATGGAAGCGAAAAAAAGTGAGCCGAATTTTTGACTCACGCCTTGAGCATCCAAAACGCCCAGCCCAGCGCAGGGAAAAGAATGGCGGGAGTGGCGGGGCTCGAACCCGTAACCTCTGCCGTGACAGGGCAGCGCTCTAACCAATTGAGCTACACCCCCGCAAGGGGAGCGAAACGTTGAAGAACACAATGGCTGCCGTCAACGCCGAAAAACCGAAAATTCAAAACCAGCGCTCGCATCCGCGATCAGGGACCGCGGCTTGCGGCTTGGCGCGCATCACGTTCCCCAGCATAGTAACCCCATGCATCGAAGCGTGATCTTTCTCGCCGCCGGGTTTTTTGCGGTCGTTTCAACCCGGGCCGACAATCCCTGGCGCGAACGGGCGGACCGTTTTCTCAACTGGGTCAACGTCGGTTACCAGGCCCTCTACCACATCGAAAGCGAGGCGCAGTGGAAAGCCTTGACGGACGTCAAAAAAGAGCACGACGCGGCGGCCGAAGTGGCCGGCAAAGCGCGCGCCGCCTTCAACGGCAGCCCCGCCGTCATTGAGGAATCCAAAGCCTTGCTGGCCCATGCATCGGAGTTGACGGACTTGCAGCGGCGCCAATTGCGCCGCGTTCTGCTCAACGCCGCCGAAGGCCCCATGACCCAGCCCGCCCTGGTCAAAGAACGGATCGCGACCGAAACCACCCAAGCCTCCACGCTCAACGGTTTTCAGTTCAAACTCGACGGCACCAACGTCATCGCGAACGACCTGGACCGCATCCTGCAGACCTCAGCCCGGCTTGAGGAACGTCGAAAGGCCTGGGAAGCCTCCAAGGCGACCGGCCCGGCTCTCAAACCGGGGTTGGTCAAGCTCCAGCGTTTACGGAATGGCGTCGCGAAAGAGATGGGTTACGCCGATTACTTCGCGCTCCAGGTGGCGAGTTACGGCATGGAACCGCACGAAATGCTGTCCATGCAACGCGCGTTCATGGACGAATTGCGCCCGCTCTACCGGCAGCTCCACACCTGGACCAAACACGAGCTGGCGAAAAAATTCGGACAACCCGTCCCCAAGCTGATCCCGGCCCACTGGATCAACAATCGCTGGGCGCAGGAATGGAGCGGGTTGGCGGCGGCGGCTCAATGGGACCGCTATTTCACCAATCGTTCCCCCGACAGCATCACCAAGACGGCGGAAGCCTTTTACACCGGCATGGGTTTCCCGCGGCTTCCGGACACATTTTGGATGCGGTCCGATCTCTTTCCGGTCAAGCCCACGGAAGACCGGAGAAAGAATTCGCACGCCTCATGCTGGCACATCGATTTGAACCAGGACATCCGGTCCTTGATGAGCGTCGAAGCGAATCCGTGGTGGTTCTACACGGCGCATCACGAATTGGGACACGCGTATTATTTCATGGCCTACACCCGTCGGGAGGTGCCGCCCCTGTTGCGGATCGGGGCGAATCCGGCGTTTCACGAGGGCATCGGAGAACTGATTTCGCTCGCAGCCAGCCAGACGCCATACTTGCGGAAAACGGGCATTTTGCCGGAGGACTTCAAAGGGGATGAGACCGGCGAGTTGCTCGAGACAGCGTTGTCGCACAGCATTCCTTTCATCTTCTGGGCCAGCGGCACGATGACCCATTGGGAAGCGGATCTTTACGCCCATTCGCTTCCGCCCGAGAAGTGGAACGAACGCTGGTGGCAGTATGTGAGGGAATTTCAGGGGGTGGAACCGCCGGGTGGAGCCGGTCCGCGAGGAGAAGCATTCTGCGACGCCGCCACCAAAACGCATGTCAACGACAATCCGGCCTATTACTACAGCTACGCCATCGCCACCGTATTGAAGTTTCAATTCCACGACCACATCGCGCGGAAAATTCTCCGGCAGCCGCCCCAGCGCTGCAATTACGCCGGGAGCCGGGAAACGGGCCAGTTCCTACGCCAAATGCTCGAAGCGGGAGGCACCCGCGATTGGAGGGAACTGTTGAGGGAAACCACCGGAGAAGACCTCAGCACACGGGCGATGCGCGAATATTTCGCGCCGCTCATGACCTGGCTCGAGAAACAAAATGCTGGACGCGAGATCGGATGGGATTGAGCTAGCCCGCATTCCGTGAACCCGTTTGTGATCGTTTTCCATTCCAGTCGAGTGTGAATGATGCGGGCTCGAGAAGCCTTGCCTCCGGCCCGGGCGGCAGTCGATCCAGCAGCACGGAAACGGTCTCGGACCAACCTGGGAGCTTCCACTGCGGACCGAGTTCGGCCAGCGGCAGCAGCACGAACCGGCGAATCGAAGCTCTGGGGTGGGGCAAGGTCAGACGCGGACCTTCCCGCACTTCCTCGCGAAAGCCAAGGAGGTCGAGATCCAGAGGCCGGGCTTCGTTCTGGAGCTGTTTGGGAAGACGACCGGCCCGGCGTTCCAAGGATTGAAGGAAATCGAGCAGGGACTCCGGGGTTTCCGAGGGCAGCGGTTCGAAATGAGCGACGGCGTTGAGGAAGTCCGGCGAACCGGGCGGGCAATCCACCGGAGGCGTTCTCCAAAACGAGGACGCTTCGACGGGACCCACGGATCGCTCGCGCAGCCCGTCAAGCGCCTGGTGAAGGATGGAGGCTGAATCACCGAGGTTCGAGCCAAGCGCGACCAGGGCACCGCCGGGGGATGATGAATCTTTCATCCTTCTTCTCCATCCCAACTCGCCGTGTCATCCGAAGTCCGCGGTGACTGAGTTTTCGTCGTCGCGCAGACCGCCCTGCCTGCCTTGGCGCGGGTTGCCCGACCTGCGAGGTGGCGATGGAAACGTGGCGCGGGGGGAGCAAGAAGCGGCCTCGGAGGCCGCCCACGGCGCCGACGGGAAGGCGGCGAAACCGCAGGCTCGGCAGCCGGCGCGACTCCGCCGCCGACCTCGAGGGCCATCGCACCAGGCGACGTTGCGCTCTGGGCGCTCGACGCGGGAGGCGAAGTTGGACTATATTCCAGCATGAATTCCGAGGCCGAGGTGCAATGCCCCTACTGTGGACACGGGTTCCCCTTTTTTGTCGAGTCTCTGGATGAAGACTACGACACGGTCGTGGACTGCGAGAACTGCTGCCGCCCGATGCGTGTCGCGGTGCATTGCGAGGACGGCGAGGTCGTGAGCATCGAGGCGGGGGGCGGCTGACCTGGATCGAGTTTTGTCGATTGACGGTTGCGTGCCGGGTCTCGAAGGTTGCGCCCCTCATATGGCACGCATTCAACGCGCTCTGCTGTCGGTTTCCGACAAAACGGGATTGGTTCCCTTCGCCCGGACGCTGGCGGAAAAGGGGATCGAGCTGCTCTCGACGGGGGGCACCGCCAAGGCCCTGCGGGAAGCCGGATTGAAGGTCATCGACGTCGGGGAATACACGGGATTTCCCGAGATGCTCGACGGGCGGGTCAAGACTTTGCATCCCAAGGTGCATGGAGGGCTGCTTCACATCCGCGGGAACGCGGAGCACGAAAGCGCGGTGGCCGCACACGGCATTCCGCCGATCGATCTGGTCGTGGTGAATCTGTATCCCTTCGAGCAAACCGTGGCCAAGCCCGGGGTGACGGCGCAGGAGGCCATCGAGAATATCGACATCGGCGGCCCCTCGATGCTGCGCAGTGCGGCCAAGAATCATGAGAGCGTGACCGTGGTGACAGACCCCTCCGATTACGCCGAGGTCGAGCGTCAGATTCGAGAACAGGGTGAGACCACGCTGGATTGGCGGCGCAAACTTGCGGTCAAGGTCTTTGCCCGGACGGCGGCCTACGACGCGGCGATCGCCACTCATTTGGAGCGTGTGCTGCTGGCGTCCGCCAACGCGGCGCCCTCGTTTCTCGCGGTGCACGCGCCCCTCGCCCAGGCTCTTCGTTACGGGGAGAACCCGCACCAGTCCGCCGCGCTCTACGGACCGTTCCAGACCCGCTTCCGCCAGTGCCACGGCAAGGAACTGTCCTACAACAACATTCTCGACCTGACCGCCGCCGCCAGTTTGATCGCCGAGTTTGCGGGCGGCACGCCAACGCTCGCGATCCTGAAACACACCAACCCCTGCGGCGTGGGCCGCGGAAGCTCCCTGAGAGAAGCGTGGGGTCGAGCGTTCGCGACGGACCGCCAGGCGCCTTTTGGAGGCATCATCGCGGTCAATCGCCCGCTGGATCTTGCCTGCGCCGAAGCCATCGCGGAGATCTTCAGCGAGGTGATCGTGGCCCCTGATTTCGAGCCGGCGGCGCTCGAGTTGTTGCGCAAGAAGAAGAACCTCCGTTTGATCCAAACGCTGGCGGCGGAAGCTTCCCATTGGGAAGTGCGCGGAGTGGGGTGCGGTTGCTTTCTCGCGCAGGAACGCGACGGGCGATCGTTTCAACGCGCGACCGCCCGAGTGTTGACCTCCCGATCGCCCACGGAGTCGGAATGGGCCGCGATGGAGTTCGGCTGGCGCGTGGTCAAACATGTCAAATCCAACGCCATTGTCTACGCGGGAGCCGAGGCGACGCTGGGCATCGGCGCGGGCCAGATGAGCCGGGTGGATTCCAGCCGCATTGCGGTGTGGAAGGCCAAGGAAGCGGGGTTGTCGTTGCAAGGCAGTGTGGTATGCAGCGACGCCTTCTTCCCCTTCCCCGACGGCTTGATCGCGGCCGCGGAGGCAGGAGCGACGGCGGCCATTCAACCCGGCGGATCGGTGCGTGATGCGGAAGTGATTGAGGCCGCGAACGCGCGAGGACTCGCGATGGTTTTCACGGGCGACCGCCATTTTCGGCATTGAACACGGATCTCCTCCCCCTGCTGAAGCGTTACTTCGGGTACTCCACGTTTCGCCCGAAGCAGGAGGAGATTATTCGACTCGTCCTCGCCCAGAGGGACGTCGTCGCCATTTTGCCAACCGGTGGCGGCAAATCCCTGTGCTTCCAGCTTCCAGCGTTGGCGAGGTCCGGTTTGACCGTCGTGATTTCGCCCCTGATCGCCTTGATGAAGGATCAGGTGGACGGATTGCTGGCCGCGGGAGTTCCAGCGGCGCTCTTGAACTCGGCGCTGAGCTCGGAGGAGGCGCGTCCGATGCTGCGGGGTTTGCACCAGGGGCAATTTCGTCTGCTCTACGTTTCGCCGGAGCGCGCGGCCGCGCCCGGATTCGCCGATCAACTCGCGCGCTGGGGCGCGAACGTCATCGCGGTGGACGAGGCGCACTGCATCAGCGAATGGGGGCATGATTTTCGCCCGGAGTACCGGCAGATTGCGGCTTTGCGCGAGGCCATCCCCGGGGCGTCGATGATGGCGCTGACGGCCACCGCGACCGAGCGGGTGAGGGAAGACGTCATCCGCCAGCTGGGGTTGAGGGATCCCGGAGTATTCGTCGCCAGTTTCAACCGCCCCAATCTGACCTACAAAGTCCTGCCGAAGGCCCGTTCCTTCGAGCGAATGCTGGCCTATCTGCGGGCGAGGCCGCGCGAAGGCGGCATCGTGTATTGCCAGGCGCGGCGGACCGCCGAGCAGGTTGCAGCCAAGCTGAGCGCCGCAGGCGTGCGGGCGGCGCCCTATCACGCGGGACTGGACGCGGCCACGAGGGCGGCGAATCAGGAACAATTTCTGCGCGACGAGATTCGGGTCGTGTGCGCCACCATCGCGTTCGGCATGGGCATCAACAAACCCAACGTGCGCTTCGTCATCCACTTCGATTTGCCGAAAAACATCGAGGGCTACTACCAGGAAACGGGGCGCGCGGGACGGGACGGGTTGCCGGGCGAGTGCGTTCTGTTCTTTAGCGCAGGAGACCGGGTCAAGCACGCGCGATTCATCGACGAAAAACCGGATCCCCGCGAACGGGAGATCGCGCGCACCCAGCTCGAGCAGATGGTGCATTACGCGGAGTCTTCGGCCTGCCGCCGGGTTTCGCTGCTCGGATACTTCGGCGAAACCGCCGGACCGGAGAATTGCGGCGCCTGCGACAATTGCCTGACGCCGAAAACGACCTGGGACGGGACGTTGTCCGCGCAGAAGTTCATGTCCTGTGTCTACCGGATTCACGAGCACAGCGGATTTGGCGCGGGCATTCTGCACCTGTGCGACGTGCTTTGCGGTGCCGCGACCGAGAAGATCCGCAAATTCGGGCACCACCGGCTTTCCACCCATGGCATCGGCAAGGAGCACGGCCGCTCGGAATGGGCGGCCATTGGCCGCGAGCTGGTGCGGCTCGGCCTGCTCCGCCAGAACGCGGAGAAATTCAACGCGGTGGAATTGACGCCGGCGGGCTTGGCCGCGCTGAAGAGCCGGGCTCGAGTGACCTTGACGCGCGTGGAAGCGGCGCCGGAAAGGGCGGCGCGGGAAAAGAAGAATGCGCGCGGCGATTGGGACTGCGACGAGATCCTCTTCGAGGCCTTGCGCGGAGTGCGTCGGAGGCTGGCGGAGGAGCGGGGCGTGCCCGCCTACATCGTCTTTGGCGACGTTTCGCTTCGCTCCATGGCCCGGGAATACCCGCTGACCGGGGAGGAGTTCGGCCAGATTCATGGCGTGGGGGAACGCAAGCAAGCCGAGTTCGCCGGACCCTTCTTGCAATGCATTCGCGATCATCTCACCCGCTACCCGCGCGGGAAATTCGCGAAGCACGATTTTCTTCGAGGTTGACCTTTTTCCGCGAGACGCAAGACTGCGCAGCCCGCGATTCCAGCGGGTGAACATCATGCAGCATATTCGCAACATCGCCATTATTGCCCACGTTGACCATGGCAAGACCACTCTGGTGGATTGCCTGTTGAAACAATCGGGCACGTTTCGTTCGAACCAAGCCATTGCGTCCGAAGAGCGCATCATGGATTCCATGGATCTGGAGCGCGAGAAGGGCATCACCATTCGCGCCAAGAACGCGGCGTTCAAATACAAGAATTTCCACATCAACATCGTCGATACGCCGGGCCACGCGGATTTCGGAGGCGAGGTCGAACGGGTCATGAACATGATCGACGGGGTGCTGCTGGTGGTGGATGCCGCGGAGGGCCCCCAGGCGCAGACGCGGTTCGTGCTGCGCAAAGCCCTTGAGGCGGGCGCGAAGCCGATCGTGGTCATCAACAAGATCGACCGTGAAAACGCGAACCCCAAGCGGGTCCTCGACCAGGTGTTCGAGCTGTTCATGCAACTGCACGCTACTGACGAGCAGCTCGACTTTCCGTTCGTCTACGCCAGCGCCAAGGAAGGGTTTGCCAAGCGGGAACTCGACCATGTCACGGGGACGATGGAGCCGCTGTTCGACGCGATTGTGAACCACGTGCCCCCGCCGCGCGCCATGGCGGGCGAAGGTTTTCAGGTGCTGGTGGCCAATCTCGATTACAGTGATTACCTGGGTCGGATCGCCTTCGGAAAAGTGTATTCGGGGAAACTGGTCAAGGGCCAGGCGTCGTGTTGCATTCACCGCAACGGCTCCATCAGCAAGGGCAAGATCACCTGCCTCTATCATTTCGAGGGGCTGAAACGCATCGAGGTGCAGGAGGCCCACGCCGGAGACATCATCGGAGTGACCGGCTTCGAGGACGTCTTCATTGGAGAATCCATCGTGGACGTGGAAACGCGCCCGGCTCTGCCGTCCAAGCCGATCGATCCGCCGACCATCCAAATGGAATTTGCCGTCAACGACGGACCGCTGGCGGGCCAGGACGGCAAGCTCGTGACGGCGCGGCATATCTGGGACCGGCTGATGAAGGAAATCCGCACCAACGTCTCGCTCAAGATCCGCCAGACCGAGGATCCCAAGATTTTCGAGGTCAACGGACGGGGCGAAATGCAGATCGCCATCCTGGTCGAGCAGATGCGCCGGGAAGGCTACGAGGTGCTCGTGTCGCGCCCCGAGGTGCTTTGGAAGAAAAACGCCGCCGGCGAGTTGTTTGAACCCATCGAGAAGCTTTTCCTGGAGATTCCCCAGGAAAACATGGGAGTGATTCTTGAGAACCTCGCGTTTCGCAAGGCGGAAATCACCGGGATGATTCATCACGGGGATCAAGTGACCATCGAGGCCATGATTCCCATGCGAGGTTTGATCGGATTCGAAACCGACTTGGTCAACACGACGCGCGGCCTGGGCGTGATGAGTCATTTGTTCCACGAATACGGTCCCGACCGCGGGGAAATTCCCGCGCGCAAGAACGGCTCCCTGGTGAGCATGGAGGATGGCGAGGCCACGGCTTACGCGCTCAACATGACCCAGGAGCGGGGACGCCTGATGGTTGAACCGGGGGAGAAGATCTACCGGGGCATGATCGTGGGCGAGAACGCGCGCGAGAACGACATTCCGGTGAATCCCTGCAAGACGAAGCATCTGACGAACATGCGTTCGCAAGGGGACGGCAAAGGCATTCAACTGGCGCCCCCGCTCAAGCTCAGCCTGGAAAGGGCGCTGGAATACATCGGTTCGGACGAATACGTGGAAGCGACGCCGCGCAATCTGCGTCTGCGCAAGAAAATCCTCGATGAGACCGCCCGCAAACGGGCGATGCAGAACCGCTCCATCAAGCTGGTGGAGGAGTAGATCGGAACGAGGATTCCCGGGGGGCTTCCTCGGCCGCTTTGCGGCAGGCGTCCGCGATGATGGCGAGGTGGGTGAGAAACGTTTCGCGGGCGGATTCGGGCAGGGCTTCGAGCACCTCGGTCTGAAGGGCGATGGCGGCGGCGCGGGCGATTTGGTAAGTTTTTTGTCCGGCGGGCAGGAGTTTGATGCGATAGGCGCGCCGGTCGAGTTCATGGGGGCGGCGCTGAACCCAGCCGGCCCGTTCCATCCGTTCAAGCAGGGAAGCGACGGTGTTGGGGTCGCTCGACATGAGGTCGGCCAATTGCCGCTGGGGGATGCCGGCGGAGTCGCTTTCCTTGAGCACCCGGAGGGCGGTGAACTGGTCGGGGGTCAGGGAAAGACGGGCGATTCGGCGCCGAAAAGCCTGGTTCAGCCCGTACCAGGCGCGTCGGAGCGTGGGCGGCAAGCGCCGTCGTTCCGGAGAATCGATCGGGATCGGCGAGGCCATCGGCTTATTCGGGCAAGAACTGGGCTAGAAAGGCTTCAAACGCAACCGAGAAATGGAATTAATACGTATAGGTACTATTTCATTTGCAAAGGGGCGGCATCTGGAGAATAATTATCTTGGTCTTGGAAGCAAAACTGTCGCGGGTGTCCTTTCCCGGATGCTCGCGCTTCCAGGGCCTCTCTTTTATCCCGAGACAATATGAAAACGACGCGCGATGGTGCCCAGGCGATGTGGCGCGGGGCGGCGGTGGCGGTGGCGATAGGCTCGCTCACTTCAGCAGCCCAGGCGGAAGTGCAAGGCTGGCTGGCCTGGCGGGGGCCATTTCAAAACGGCACCTCGGCGGAAACGGGGCTGCCGGATAAAGTCGATCCAGCCAAACCGCTCTGGACCGCGCCGTTTCCAGGGCAATCGACCCCGGTCATTGCCAATGGAAGGCTGTTCATCATGGGCTATTTGGGGGAAGGGGCGGATTTGCAGGAGGGGGTGGCCTGCTTCGACGCCGAGAAAGGAACCCGGCTCTGGGAGCGCCGTTACAACGATTTTCTCAGCGACACCATCTACCTGCGCTATTCCACTTCCAGTCCGACCGTGGATCCAGAGACCGGGAACGTTTACATGCAAGGTACCCAGGGCCTGCTGGGGGCTTTTACGGCGGACGGCCAGCCGATCTGGATGCATTCCATGATGGAAAAAAACGGGCGGTTGACTTTTCCCAACAGCCGCACGGCGTCGCCCCTCGTGGACCGGGATCTGGTCATCACCCGGGGCATCACCGCCAACTGGGGTGCCCAGGGCGCGGCCGGAGACCGGTTTTACGCGTTCGACAAAAAGACCGGCGATTTGGTCTGGGCCTCGAGCCCCGGCGATCGTCCAAGGGACAATAGTTTTGCCCAGGGTTACCTCACCTGGTTGAAGGGCAAGCGCGTGCTGATTTCCGCCGCCGGAGACGGCAGTGTCGTGTGCTTGAACGCGCGTACAGGCGATGCGTTGTGGCGCGTCCCCCTCGCCAAAGCGGGCATCAACGCCACTGCGGTGGTGCACAACAACGACAAGGTCATCGTGATTTACGGGACGCCGTATGAACCCGGCCAAATGGTGGCCATGCGCATTCCGGACGAGTTGCCCAAAACCCCGGCTGATGGACCGCTCGTCCTGGAACGTTCTCAGGTCGAATTATGGAGCATCGATGTTTCCACCTCGACAAGTTCCCCCATCTTGGTCGGAGACCGCATTTACGTGGTGGCCGAGAAAGGCGATCTCTGCGCGATCGATGTCAACACCGGGAAGCAATATTGGAAGTTGAAACTGGGCATCGAACAACGCAACGCCTCGCCGGTGTTCGCCGATGGCAAACTTTACGTGCCGATCCTGGACGATCCCGGAGCCAAGTCCGCGAGCGACACCAGTGAAGTCGGTTCGAAAGGAGGCTTTTACATCATACGACCCGGAGAAAACGAAGGCAAAATCCTGAGCCATGTCCAGGTGGATGGCAGATGTTTCGGAACCGCGACGTTGTACAACGGGAAGATTTACCTGCAAACGACGGAGAAGATCTATTGCTGGGGCAAGCCCGGCCCGAATCCGGGCCTTGCAAAGCCCGTTGCCGAAGCATGGCCGTCGCCAGGTCAGGCCGCTCAGCTTCAGTTCGTGCCCGCCGAAGTCGTCTTGCATCCTGGCGAGACCGCGTCGTTCCGGGCGCGCAAACTCGACGGGCATGGTTTCTTTGTGGAGGACGTGAAGACCCCGGCCTCCTTGCAGTGGGCGAGTTACATTCCGCCGACCGCGCGGGTGCGGGCAACCATGAAGGGCAAGTTCAACGCCGAAGGCCGGCTGGTGGCGGATTCGGATCCGGTGGCTTCAGCAGGGGCTTACGAGGCCAGACTGGGCGAATTGAAAGGATACATTCGAGGCCGGGTGCTGCCGGGGTTCCCCTTGAAGCAGGATTTCGAATCCTTTCAGCTTTCCGAGACGACCACCAACGCGTTCGAACCGCCCACCCCGTTTGCCTATCCGCCGCTGCCCTGGATTGGGGCGCGGTTCAAGTTTGAGGTGCGGGAGAAAGACGGGGCCAAGGTGCTGGCCAAGACCATCGACAACAAATTCTTCCAGCGCGCCACGGTGTTCATCGGCGAGCCGGACATGAAGAATTACACCATTCAGGCCGACGTCATGAGCGAGGGAAACCGGAGGAAGATGTCCGAGGTGGGATTGATCAACCAGCGTTACTTGATTGTGATGAAAGGCAACGAGCAGAAAATCGAGGTCAATTCCAATCAAGAGCGGCTTCGCGTCCCCGCGGCGGAGGAGCCTTCGAACTTCAAGTGGTCGCCCAACGTGTGGTACACGCTCAAATCGCGTGTCGACGTGAGCCCGGACGGTTCGGGAGTGGTCCGCGCCAAGGCCTGGAAACGGGGAGATCCCGAGCCGGAGGCTTGGTCGATCGAAGTCCCGCACCAGACCGCACACCGGACCGGATCCCCCGGGCTTTTTGGATTTTCGCCGCAGGAAATGAGAGTGTTCATTGACAATGTGGTGGTGACCTCTAATCCTTGACCCTGGCGATTGCATGCGAAGGCCTTCACTTATGAAATTACACCGTTCACTCTTGGGCGCCGCCGCGCTGTCCGCCGGGATTTCCACCGCATCCGCCGCCGTGCTGGCCGATTGGCCGCAATGGGGCGGACACGACCCTGGCCGCAACATGTATTCTCCCGCCAAGGGGCTTCCGGAGCGATTCGAACCCGGCAAGTTCAAGCGCGGCACCGAGGAGATCGACCTGTCCACGACGAAGAATGTCAAACTCGTGATGAAGCTGGGCTCGCAGAGCTATGGCAACGTCACCGTGGCCGACGGAAAGATCTTCGTGGGCACCAACAACGATTCTCCACGCGATCCCAAGCATCAAGGCGACCGGAGCGTGCTGATGGTCTTTGAAGAAAAGACCGGCGCTTTCCTCTGGCAGTTGATCGTTCCCAAGCTCGCTTCGGGCAAAGTGAACGATTGGGAAAATCTCGGCTTGCTCTCTTCTCCCACCGTGGAGGGCAACCGGCTTTACGTCGTCACCTCGCGCTGCGAAGTCTTGTGCCTCGACCTGAACGGGCTGGCGGACGGCAACGAGGGGCCCTTTCAGGACGAAGCCCAATATGTGGCAGGGCCGGGCAAACCGAAGATCGAGGTCGGCCCCAAGGATGGCGACATTCTTTGGAAATACGACATGATGGACGAGCTCGGAGTGTTCCCGCACAACGCCTCCAATTGCTCCATCTCCATCGTCGGCGACATGCTTTACGTTTGCACTTCCAACGGACAGGACTGGACGCACTCGAACATCCCCTCGCCGCAGTCTCCGAGTTTGATCGCCCTCAACAAGAAGACCGGACAGCTCGTGGGCGAGGACGACGCCAAGATTGGTCCAAGGATTTATCATGGCCAATGGAGTTCGCCTTCCACCGGGGTCGTCAACGGAAAGCCGCTGGTGTTTTTTGGAGGGGGCGACGGATTCCTCTACGCGTTCGATTCGAAACCCGTCAAAGACGGGGAGTACGACATTTTGAAAAGGGTCTTTTGGGTCGATTGCAATCCGCCGGAATACAAAATGAAGGATGGGAAGCCGATTCGTTATCCGGCGGCCGATGGTCCGAGCGAAATCAACTCGACTCCTGTTTTTTACAAGAACCGGGTTTATGTCGCGACGGGACAGGATCCGGAGCACGGCGAGGGCG
Source organism: Verrucomicrobiota bacterium (assembly GCA_016871495.1). Lineage (NCBI taxonomy): Bacteria > Pseudomonadati > Verrucomicrobiota > Verrucomicrobiota bacterium. The sequence goes on from VHDF01000006.1 coordinate 33,623, forward strand.
AGGGCCGCTTGCTGTGCGTCGATGCCACGAAGACGGGCCATCTGACGAAAACAGGCGTGCTTTGGGATTATCGGGGCATCAAGCGGAGCATTTCCACGGTTTCCATCGATCCCGAAACCGGTTTGCTCTTCGTCGGCGATTTCAGCGGTTTCGTGCATTGCCTGGACGCGGAGACCGGTAAACTCCATTGGATTCACGACATGAAGGCGCACATGTGGGGTTCGACGCTGGTCGCCGACGGCAAGGTGTATGTCGGCGACGAGGACGGAGATTTCGTCGTCATGGCGGCGTCCAAAGACAAGAAGATCTTGAGCGAATCCAACCTCAACGCGCCTGTTTACTCGACCCCCATCGTGGCGAATGGCGTCATTTACGTGCAATCCAACACCCATTTGTTCGGATTCCATGACGCGTCCCGCCGTCCCGATCAACCGGCCAAGGCCGACGCCAAGAACTAGCACTCCTTCAAGGCGCCGCTCCAACGCGCCGGTCCCTTGTTGTTGAATCCTCCAACCAACCTTTTCTGACCTTTAATCTATGGCCGTCGATTCCTCCGCGATCCAGAAAGCCCGCGAACAGCTGAACCAGCACCTGCGCGAGATCATTCAGTGGCACTTTTCACCCGAAACCGGATGTCCCTTCTGGCTGGATTGGGCCCGGAAGAATTTCGATCCGCGCCCGGTCGTCCAGACGGTGGACGACGTCATGAAGTTTCCGCACTTCCAGGACGAGTGGTTGAGGGATCTGCAGCCCGAAGTCTGGGTGCCGGCGGCATTTCAGGGCAAACCGTTTAATATTTTCGAAACCGGCGGCACCACAGGCATGCCGAAACAGCGCATCGGGTGGAATGATTACAAAGTCGATTACGAGGAATTCAGCGGCAAGGTCAGCGACGCTCACTTCCCGCGGGGCGAGGCCTGGCTGATGGTGGGGCCAACCGGTCCCCGCCGTTTGCGGCTCGCCATCGAGCATCTCGCGAATTTTCGCGGCAGTCCTTGCTACTTCATCGACTTGGACCCCCGCTTTGTCAAAAAGGTGCTGGCGGACAAGAAATTCGAGGTCGCGCGGTCTTACATGGATCATGTGGTCGATCAAGGCGTCACGATTTTGAAACACCGCAAAGTCGCCGGACTCTTCACCACTCCCAAGCTCCTCGAGGCCATGGCGGAAAAGGTGAATCTCTACGAATCGGGCATCCGCGGGGTGTTTTGCGGCGGCACGACGATGGCTCCGCAATACGTGCGCTATATCGTCGAGGAGGTTCTCGAAGGCAAAATCGGGTTTTATCCGACTTACGGCAATACCCTCATGGGGCTGGCGGCCAGCGTGCCGCTGCGTCCTGAAGACAAGTTTTCCATCACGTACTACGCGCCGCAGCCACGAGCCATTTTGAGAGTGGTGGATCCGGCGAACACGTCCCAAACGCGAGGTTACGGAGAATGGGGACGCGTGGAACTGACCACGTTGACGCGCGAGTTTTTCATGCCGCGCTTCCTGGAGCGCGACGAAGCCATTCGGCGCGAACCACGCGAGCCCTACGCCTGGGACGGGGTGGCCGAGGTGCGTCCCTTCGGCGCGATGGAGAAGCAGATCGTTGAAGGAGTGTATTGAGCCGTGAAGGAGGGGCCTGCCATGGCCGTCGCGGTCACCACCGCCGCCGATCCACACGCGCAAGCAGGTGCTCCGCCGGGCCCTCCGGTTCACCCCGCCGCGGCCGCGCTGCTCCTCGCGGTCGACAATCTTTGGAACCTCGCGGACTGGACGGTGCTCAGCTGGTTCCTCACCATTCCGGCGAGTTTCTTAACGGTGTCGATTCCCACGCTGGTCATTCAGCGCAAGCTTCGCGGACAGCGCTGGGGAACCGCGCTGTTTTTCGCGGTGTTGCTAGGTGCCGTCGCGGCCGTGCCCACGTCCGTAACCGGGACTCCGGTGGGCATGGCCTTGCTGGCTTGGACAGGCATCAGCCGGTGGCTGGGCTGGAGAGGGCATCCACCTGCCGCTTCCCGCAGCCCATGATTTTCCAAGACCCTTATGAGCATGACTGAATTACCCCATTTGCCAGTACTGCGATTCGGCAGAGACTACGAGAGTCTGGAACAGCACCCGGTGCTGGACCATCGAAGCGGGACGGCGAAAGCGATGGTGTCGAGCGTCAACGCGGGCATCGTTCGAAAAGATCTGCAAAGGATTCAAGCCGGGCGCGCCGCGTTGCAACGTTTCACCACGGCGCAGCTCCTCGACCTTTGCAAGAAAGCCGGGGAACTCTTCTTGAACGGCGCCCTGCCGCTCGGCACGCGCGGACACGTGCAAAGCGCCGACGACTACGTGCGAACTCTCAGCTCCACAAGCGGGCTGCCGCACGCCATGGTGCGCCGCAACATGGTCAAGATCCATGACGCGCTCACGCGCATGGGACAGATTCTGAACGGCCTGACCCGTGGATTGGATCTGAGCATTCTCGACCGCGGCATGGGTGAGCAGTTTGGCACGCGGTTGAGCTTTTTTCCGACCTCGAAAGCGCTCGGCCTGGTCATGCCGAGCAATTCGCCGGCCGTCAATTCGTTGTGGTTGTCGGCCATCCCCCTCAAAACGCCGGTGGTGCTCAAGCCGGGAAGAGAAGAACCGTGGACCCCGTTCCGGCTGATCCAGGCGTTCGTGCAAGCCGGTTGTCCGGCGGAAGCCTTTGGATTCTATCCGACCGACCATGAGGGCGCCGGGGAGATTCTGCGATCGTGCGGGAGGGCCTTGATTTTCGGGGATAAATCCACGACTGCGCAGTACGCGGGCAATCAGGCCATTCAAATTCACGGCCCGGGCTGGAGCAAAATCTTAATCGGCGAGGATCAAATCGATCGATGGCCGGAGTTCATCGATGTCATGGTGTCATCCATTTCCGACAACGGGGGCCGCAGCTGCATCAACGCGTCAGCGGTTGTGGTGCCTCGTCACGGGCGGGCCATTGCCGAGGAACTGGGCAAGAGGTTGGGCGCTTTCGCTCCAACCGCGCCCGAGGATCCCCAAGCCAGGCTCTCCGGTTTTGCGAATCCCAAGATGGCCGATTTCATTGATCAGCAGATTGAGGAGGGGTTGAAGACGCCGGGCGCGGTCGAAACCACGGCGCCGTACCGGCAAGGCCCGCGGAAAACGATGTTCGAAGGCGGGGTCTATATGCGTCCGAGCATCGTCTTTTGCGAGAATTTCGAGCATCCCCTGGCCAATCGGGAATTCCTGTTCCCGTATGCAAGCGTCGTGGAGGTGCCGCCACGGCAGATGCTGGAAAAGATCGGCTACTCCCTCGCGGTGACGGCCATCACTCGCGATCCCGCGTTCGCGGCGAAATTGTTGCAATTCCGCGAGATCGAGCGCCTCAATTTCGGCCCGGTTTCGACGATGTCGATTTCCTGGGACCAGCCGCATGAAGGCAACATGTTCGAGTTTCTCTACCGTCGAAGGTCGATCGAGAGAGCTTGGGAAATGCCCGAATTGAACACGGATGCGTCGGGCGCCGTCCGATAGGAGCGGCTTTTCCGCCGCGATCGCTGTTCGGCACATGTCATGACTATGATGATCCCGGGTTTCCCCTTGCCTGTCGGCGGGTTCGATTACGCCCCTCGAACCAGGCTCCTTTTCGGTCGAGGACTGCTGAGCCGGGTGGGCGACTTGGCAAAGGAACTCGGAGGCCGGCGCGTCTTGGTCGTGACCGATCCAGGCCTAGTCCGAGCCGGACACGCCGACCGCGTCATCGATGCGATGAGCCAATCCGGTTTGGCGGTGTCTTGTTACGATCAGGTCCGCGAGAACCCGACGACGGCGGACGTGGCCCGGTGTCTCGAGTCCGCCAAAGCGCATGGGGCGGATCTTTTCGTCGGGCTCGGAGGAGGCAGCTCCATGGACACTGCGAAAGGATGCAATTTCATCCTGACCAATGGCGGAGAAATGAGGGATTACTGGGGTGTGGGCAAGGCCAAGCTGCCCATGCTGCCCTTGATCGCGGTGCCCACGACCTCCGGCACAGGCAGTGAATGCCAAAGCGCGGCACTCATTGCCGATGAGAAAAGCCACCAAAAAATGGCCTGCCTCGATCCCAAAGCAGCCGCGCGAGTGGCTTTGCTGGATCCGGAATTGACGCTGTCCTTGCCGCAGCGGGTGACGTCGGTGACGGGCATCGACGCCATCGCGCACGCGCTCGAGACATGGGTGACCACGAAACGCAATCCCATCTCCTCGTTGTATTCCGAAGCCGCAGCCAAGCTGCTCTTCAGCGCATTCCCGCGAGTCTTGTCCGCCCCGGGCGACGTGGAGGCACGGGGTGACATGCTGCTCGGGGCCGCGTTCGCGGGGACAGCCATCGAAAATTCCATGCTCGGATGCGCGCACTCGGCCGCCAATCCACTGACGGCGCATCACGATGTGGTGCATGGACAGGCGGTAGGGATGCTGTTGCCCTGGGTGATCCGTTTCAACGGAGGATGGGCGGAGGTCGCCGACCGGTACCGGGGATTGGCTGTGGCGTTGAAGGGATCGGACGATTTTGAAAGCAGCACGCAGGCCACAGAATGGCTGGCGTCGACCGTGGAGTCATTGATGGTTCGAGCCGAACTGCCGTTGAAATTGAGCGCCTGTGGCGTGGCCAGGACGGACGTGCCGGCGCTGGCCGCCGAAGCCAAACGCCAATGGACGGCGCAGTTCAATCCGAGACCGGTTGAGGAGCCTGAATTCGCGGAATTATATCGGCACATTGCCTGAGGGAGGGGAGGGCGCTTGAGTTCCTTTCGAGTCGTGCCTTTGCCGTCAGGGGTCTGGAGCATTCAGGACCAGGATTCAGGCGAGACCTTTCATCCCGTGATCGGCCCGGCGGCGGAGGCGGAGGCCTTGTACGTCAGACAGCTTCGACTGGAGCAGCGGTTTCAAGAGGAAGGCGAGTTGACGTTGTGGGACGTTGGATTGGGCGGGGCCGCCAACCCCATTGCGGTACTCAGGGCTTTGAGCAACAAACGCGGACGGGTGCGGATCCTGAGTTTCGATCGGACGGACGAACCGTTAAAATGTGCTTTGGAACATGCGGAACCGCTGGTCTATCCCCGGGGTTGGGAGGCGGTTCTGAAGGCATTGTTTGAGGATCGGAGAGCGCGCGTTCGGAGACAAGGCTTGGAAATCGACTGGACATTCGAGCAGGTGGATTTTTCGAGTGCGATTCACCGCGTGATGGCGGAAGCGTGGGACAAACCTGGCGCGATCCTCTTCGACGCGTTCAGTCCCGCCCGGAACCCGGAGATGTGGACGCTGCCGTTGTTCAACAGGATGCGGGAACTGGTGGGGAAGACTCCTTGCGCCATGCCCACGTATTCACGGAGCACCATGCTGCGGGCAACTTGGCTTTGCGCGGGATTTTGGGTGGGACGGGGATGCGCGACGGGCGAGAAGGAGGAAACCACGGTGGCGGCCACGTCACCGGCACTCCTGGACGAACTCCTGGACCGTTCGTGGCTGGAACGCTGCCGCCGGTCCACGAGCGCGGAGCCAATGGTGGAGCCGGTCTATCGTCAGCGACCTTTGAGCGCGGAGTCGATGAACAGGCTCGCTTCCCACCCCCAATTTCTTGAACAGAATATTTGACCGGCGGTCCAAACAAGCGTTGGATTCATTTCTTACTCGGCCCATGAAACCACGCTTCACCGGATCTCATCAACCCCTGGCCTCGGGATGGGTAGGGGGATTGGCGTTGATGCTCGCGGGTTCGGTGTGGGGCGCGGACCAGATCGAGTACTCGAAGAAGCCCGCCAAGTTGGATCTGCCGCCGCAAGGGGGCGCCATGGGAACCTCCCGCCCGTTCGATTTCCTCAAGCCCTCGAGTCCTGCGGGGGGTTTCGTCGAGCCACTTCCGAATCCGCTGATGAACAAACCGAATATGTCGAAGAAACTCTTCGAGTATTTGGACCAGAAAAAGAACTGGATGTTTGTGAATCCGAAGGAGGCGGCGGGCAAAACCTCGCTTCAGGAAATGTTCAAGGTGCAGGAGGAATCGCTCTCATGGGATGGTGCGAAGCCCAAGAAAAGCGTGGAGAAGTTTCTGGAAGGCGATGACAAGGACAAGTCTGAAGGAACCAACAACGTCAGCAACACCAGCACCAACGAAACCACCCTCACGGAAGACAAACCCAAGACGGGGGAAGGCGAAACGGAAAGGCGTGTGAACGCAACCGCCAAAGGCGACGCCCCCCAGAATGAATCCCCTTCCAGCAATCCTCGCAAAGACTCCCCATCGAATGTGGGGAGATTAGGGGAAGTCTCCGGAGGATTGAACCCTGGGCCCACCGGTCGGGCTGAGTTCGGGTTGGGTGGTTTTGGCGGCAACAATCCGGTTTTGTCGAAGAATCCCGAGAATGCGTTGTCGATGCGCCAGCAGCAGCAACTGCGGGATGATCGCACGTCGCGGATGTTGCAGTCCCCATTGGGCGCCCTTTCCGGCGGGGATCCCATCAACGTTCGTGGTGATTCGACTTCGGTTCCCGCCAATCCGACCTTGCCGATTCCCAGCGTTGGGGTTGCAGCAAGACCGCCACTGCCAAGACCCGCTTCGCTTTCGGGAATCGAGTCGGGCAGCGGCAGCTTGCCCACCGGCAGCCTCCCCGCCCGCGCTTCGGCCCTGGAGGAACTCACTTCGAGAACCTTCAACGTTTCCAGTCCCAACAGCCCAAGCTTCACACCGGCTTCCGCCACAACCTTCCAACCGAGACCGCCCGTGTTGGAGTTCCCCAAGCGACGGTTCTGATTCCTTCCGGCACCTCGGCTCAGCCCTCGCTTGCCCCTGAGCTCGCTTCCAGCTCCATCACGCGTCCCAGTGGAAAACCTCGACCGTGGTTCCAGCGGCGATTTGGCCATCCGGGGGGACATCCACCAAACCTGAGGAGAACGCGAGAGACGACATCATGTGGGAAGCCTGGGGTCCGCTCGGCACCACCGATCCATCCTCCTCCATCCGCACCCGCACGAAATGACGGCGAGGGCCTGGGTTCAGTATCGTTTCCGCAAGGCTTCCCCGCGATCGAGGCAAATTCAGATCCCGGGCGCCTTGCCACCTCAGAAGCGCAGGCCGGACCAGGAGGACAAACGTGACGAGCGCCGAGACAGGATTGCCCGGCAAGCCGAAAACCGGTCTATCCCGGAGTCGCGAGAACACAAACGGCTTGCCCGGCTTCACGGCGATTTTCCACAGATCAATGACTCCGCCCGCCTTCTTCAGAGCCGGCTTGATCCAGTCGTGGTCGCCCACCGAGGCACCGCCAGTGGTAATCACTAAGTCGCACGTGGAAACAGCCTCTTCGAGTGCCTTGATGGTCGATTCCTCGGAGTCAGCCACGATCGGAAAACACCGCGCGACAGCACCGGCCTTTCCGGCCAGGGATTTGAGCAGCGTCCGATTCGACTCGTAGATCTTCCCAGGTTCAGCCGGAGCACCCGGTTCGAGCAACTCGTCCCCCGTGGCGATCAAACCCACTACAGGTCGCCGTCCCACGACGATCTCAGCCAGACCGAGTGCCTGCGCCATGGCCACCCGACCCGGAGAAAGTCTTTGCCCGGCGCGCCAAAGCAGCGTTCCCGTGCGGACATCCTCACCCTTCAATCGAACATTCTCCCAAGGCTTTACGGGGTCCATGATTTCCACCATGTCCCCATCCTCACGCGTATCCTCCTGCATCACCACGGCATTGGCGCCGGGCGGAAGGGCAGACCCCGTGAAGACCCGGGCGCAACATCCACTCCCGACCCGGGACGCAGGCAAGACCCCGCCGGCGGGAAAGCGTCCGGTCAAACGAAGCTTGAGGGGCTCTTTCGGGTTCGCACCCGCCGTGTCCTGGGCGACGACCGCATAACCATCCATGGATGAATTATCAAAGGGAGGTAAATCGGAGGGAGCGGCGGCATCGACCAGCGCGATTCTTCCGGAGGCTTCCTGGAGCGAAATGGTTTCCCGGGCGGGAGAAGGGAGAGCGGCAAGGATCCGCTCGCGGGCCTCCTCCAAGGGCATCAAGGAAGGGTTCACGCCGGCTTGGGGGAGTGGAGCAGCGCGGCCAGACGCGACAACCCGTCGAGCATGGCGCGTTTGTCGGTCCTCAGCTCATGAACCACGGCGCGTTGATCGCGGGATCCACCGTGCATCTCCCGAATGCGCTCGGAGAAGAAAGGCTTGGGCACCGAGCGTTGCACGAGCTCGGTTTCCACGCCGCGCACTAATTCGGGAATCAACCCCGAAAGTTCGGGTCCATGGGCAGGGAGATATTGTTCCACGAGACGCAACAGCAGCTCGAAATCGGCAACCCGATAAGATTCCGCAAGGAGTGATTTCGACAGCGCGTCGAGCAGCATGGTGGCGCGAGGAGCAGGGCGCCACACGGGACGACGCGCGATCGCATGCAGCCGGGAGCGATCCTCCGCGGGAACCCAATGCCGGATGCACGCCGCCACAGGCTGCTCCACAGGCTGATTGAGATGCAATCGCCGCACGTAACGATCCAAGGTTACCTCGCGAAGTTGAACCTCGAACTCCCCTCCCGAGGAGACGACAAAATGGGATCGGGTGGGACGACGGGCCAATCCAAGAATCAACGCGTCCACGTCGGAATCGGTCAAGGGCGCGTTTTCGACAAATCTCGAATACCGCGACTGTTCCTGAAGGCCGGGTGTAAAAGCCGGAGAAAGAATCAGATCCACCTGGTAATCCTCCAAGTCCGGAAAGTCGTTCTTGAAAAAAGCAACAATGTGATCCGCCTCCACTTCATGGTGGGATCCAAGATGAACGGCCACTTGGGTGGGAAGCGTACGGGGGGACGCGAGATCCGCATGGATCGCATCCTGGAGGTCGGTCATACGCGGGAATCTGAAGGGCGCCCCGCTCGGACGCAAGCCAACGAATCGAGGAAATCTGGGCATTGCTTCACCCCGGGGATTCTGGCGTAATCGCCGCGTCCCGCGCGACGAATTCGCCCAATCGAGATTTTCCATGAGCACCATGCCGCACCCTCCTCCGGATGACAATCGCCGGGATTTTTTCAAGAAAACATCGGCCATTGTCGCGGGCGGAATCCTGGCCGCGGCGCCGCCTCTGGCAGGGGTTCCGATGATCCTGGATCCTCTCCGAAGAAAGTCCGACGCAGGCGCTTTTGTGCGTGTCGCCGCGCTGGCGGCATTGCCGAACGACGGCGTGCCGCGCAAATTCGCCGTGCTGGCGGATCGCCGCGACGCCTGGAACAAGTTTCCGCGCACGCCCGTGGGCGCCGTTTACTTGCGGCGCACGCCTGAAGGCCGGATCGAGGCGTTGAACGTGGTTTGTCCGCACGCGGGCTGTTTCATCGATTTCCTGGCGGCCAAGCCGGGCTACTTCTGTCCGTGTCACAACAGCGCGTTCGCCCTGGATGGCTCGATCGCGGACGCGAAGAGCCCGAGCGCGCGAGGCATGGATTCGCTGGAGGTGGAAGTTCGCAACGAGACGGAGATCTGGGTCCGATATCAGAATTTCGAAGCGGGCAAAAAAGAGAAGATCCCCCTCGCATGAAGGCCCTCCTCGATTGGTTCGACCATCGCACGGGCGCCCGCAAGCTTCTGCACGAGGCGCTGTTCGAAAATATCCCGGGAGGTGCGCGCTGGCGCTATGTCTGGGGCAGCATGCTCACTTTTGCCTTCTCGGTTCAAGTGATCACCGGACTGCTGCTCTGGACTTCCTACAATCCCAGCTCCACCACTGCGTGGGAGAGTGTGTATTACATTCAGCATGAGTTGTGGGGGGGCTGGTTCCTGCGCGGAGTGCATCACTACACGGCGCAGTTCATGACGCTGCTCCTGGTGTTGCATTTGATGCAGGTCGTCATCGACGGGGCGTACAAGGCGCCCCGGGAAATGAATTTCTGGTTTGGACTCATCCTCTTCAAACTCGTGCTGGCCCTCTCGCTCACAGGCTATCTCCTGCCCTGGGATCAAAAGGGGTTTTGGGCCACCAAAGTGGCGACCAACATCGCGGGCATCACTCCCGTCATCGGCCCCTCGCTGCAGAAACTCATCATTGGCGGCACGGACTACGGACATCAAACGTTGTCGCGCTTTTTCGCGCTCCATGCGGGCATTCTGCCGCTGTTAATCGGCCTTCTCATTGTCGGACACATCTACTTGTTCCGTCGGCACGGCATCACCGCCAAGCAACCGTTGCGAAAGAGAGACGCCGCGTTTTGGCCCGACCAGGTCTTGAAGGATGGCGTCGCCTGCCTCGCTTTGATGGCGGCCGTGCTGTTTCTGGTCATACGAACCCGGGGCGGAGAACTGGGCGCGCCGGCAGATCCCACTGAGCCTTTCTCCGCGGCCCGACCGGAGTGGTACTTTCTCTTCCTTTTTCAACTCTTGAAATACTTCCCGGGAACCACGGAAATCATCGGGGCCATCATCCTCCCCGGACTGGCGGCCACCGTGGTTTTCCTGATGCCATTCATCGCGCGCTGGAGGCTCGGTCATACGTTTAATGTGTGTTTCCTTTTCATGTTGCTCGGAATCGCCGGACTGCTCACCGGGCTGGCGCTCCGTCAGGACGGTCGGGATCCCCTGTTTCTCGCCTCGGAGAAAGACGCCGAGGCACAAGCGCAGCGAGTCGTCGAGCTGGCCCAGTCGCCGACCGGCATCCCCCCGACGGGCGCCGTAAACTTGCTGAGGAACGATCCGCTGACCCAAGGCCCAAAAATCTTCGCGAAGAACTGCGCCAGCTGCCACCGCTATGGCGGCCACGATGGCCTGGGTCATGAACCCACGGACCCGCCGAGTGCGCCTGACTTGAAAGGCATCGGCACGCGCGCGTGGATCTCGGGATTCCTCGACCCGCAGAAGATCGTGTCCTCGAATTACTTCGGAGGCAGCCGCCACAAGGATGGGAAGATGGCGGGTTTCGTCCAAAAGAAAGTTTCCCAATACTCCAACGAACAAAGGGATCAGTTGACCAAGGTCATCGCCGCCCTCTCGGCGGAAGCGAATCTCGAATCTCAGAAAGAACTCGACGCCAGAGAAAGCGGCTTGATCGAAGATGGACGCAAATGGCTGCGCTCCGAGCTGGGATGCACCGACTGCCATCAATTCCGTGTCAAGGATGAGGACGCCACCGCGCCGGACCTGACGGGATATGGTTCCAAGGACTGGCTGGTCCGCTTCATCTCCAACCCGGCCCACCCGGATTTTTACGGGAAGAAAAATGACCGCATGCCGCGTTATGCGGACGACGGCGTGCTGACCGAAGCGCAGATCAGCATGGTGGCCGATTGGTTGCGCGGGGAATGGTTTCGTCCTTTGGCGGAACGCTGAGGATCACCGCCACGCGTGCGTGATCGGGGCTTATGGATCTTCAATTGCAAGGCCAGCGGGTCGTGGTGTTCGGAGCCGCACAAGGCCTAGGACGCGCGATCGCCGATGGATTCGCAAGCGAGGGCTGCGAGGTTTTTGGTTTCGACTTGCTGCACGCCCCCGCATCCACCACTTCGACCGCAAGGTTCGAAACAGGGGATGTGACCTCGTGGGATCGCGTCCGGAGCTTCGTGGACGCCTGCGGCCCCGTCGATCATATGGTTTACTCGGTGGGGGTGGGATCCGGAAAATTTGGGTTCCCCTTTTGGAATCTGACGCCGGACGATTGGCCCCGAGTGCTGGAAGTCAACTTGCTGGGAGCGGTGCATGCCGCCCATGCCTGCGCCCCGGGCATGGTTCATCGTCGCAAGGGATCGATGCTTTTTGTCGTTTCCGTGGCGGGCCAGATGGGATCCCAAACCGACCCGCCCTACAGCGCCGCCAAAGCGGGGTTGATCAACTTTGTTCAATGCGCAGCCAAAGACCTGGCGCCGTACGGAGTGCGGTCCAACGCGCTTTCGCCGGGCATGGTGCAGACCGGCTTGAATCGTTCGGTGTGGCAGGCCGGACAAAGACTGCTCCCCGAGTCTGCCCGGCAGGACTATGAAACATGGGCCAGCGAAAAGATTCGCAAGGTGGCGCCCCTAGGCCGGTGGCAAGCGCCGGAGGAGTTCGCGGCGATGGCGGTGTTCCTGGCCTCCGAACACGCCCGCAATATCACGGGCCAGACTCTGAACATCGACGGCGGCCAAGTCATGCATGCGTGAAAGGGCGCCCCGGCCCCGTTTCTTCCTCCCCAATTCATCGAGACTCGATGGAAGGGGATTCACTCATAGAGCTTGAACAGGCCGGAGTGGTCCAGATCCCCCCAGCCCTTTTCGTGGACGAATTTCTCCCACTGGGCGCGGCAATTCCGCAAAGTGGCTGATTCGAGCCCTACCGTGTCGGCGAGTTCGCAGATCAGCCGCACATCTTTGAGTTGCAACTCGGCGCGCCCGCCCGCTTTGAAATCCCGCCGGGCCATGCGGCTGCCGTGCAAATCAAGAATGCGGCTCTCCGCAAAGCCGCCCAGCAGGGCTTCACGCACCCGGGCGGCGTCCAACCCGGCAAGCTCAGCCAAGCGCAGTGCCTGGGCCACGGCGTCGATCGTTTGGGCAACGATCAATTGATTGGCCAGCTTCGCGACCTGCCCCGCGCCTGGCCCCCCCAGAGAGGTGACTCTGCGTCCCACGGTCTCGAGGACAGGCCAGGCCCGTCGAACGTTTTCCTCTGCGCCCCCCACCATGATCGAGAGCGTCGCCGCCTCGGCGCCCACTTGTCCGCCGGACACCGGCGCGTCCACCCAAGGGATGTGAGCCGCGAATCGCCGCGTCTCCGGAACCCCGGTCGTTCCAAAATCGATGATCAACGAGTCCGGGGACAAGCCTCCAGCCAAACCCTCCGGACCGAAGACGACCTGTTCCACCACCGCGGTGGAAGTAAGATTGATGCACACGATCTCTCCATCCATCGCGCGAGCCAAGTCCGGAAGACTTCGTGCTCGCCGCATGCCCATCGTCTCCGCTTCCGCCGCCGGGCCTTCGCTCCGATTCCACACCCAGACATCGGCGCCCGCCGCATGCAGATGCCGGGCCATCGGACGGCCCATGTTTCCCAGTCCCACGAATCCAATCTTGTGTCCAGCCATTCGTTTTTCCATGTTTGACACTTGCTCTGAGGTTGAGGATCTGTGCGGCTCGATGCTGCCCATTTCAGGCGGCGGAGCGCAAATCTCGAATCAACAATGTGAGGCATCATGAACGTGGTCATTACCGGCGGCGGCGGATTTCTTGGAACCCAACTTTGCGCGACTTTGTTGCAGCGCGGTTCGATCACAGGACCCTCGGGCAGCCTCGAACCCATCGAAAGAATCGTTTTGTTCGACGCCGCATTCAGGTCCCCTCCAGGAGACTCCCGCGTCCGTCAGCAAACCGGCGACATCGGATGCCGCGACGCGGTCTTTGCAGCGGTGGGACATGATCCCGCGACGTCCATTTTTCATCTGGCTTCCATGGTGAGTGGAGAGTGTGAATTGCGGTTCGACGATGCCTTGCGCGTCAATCTGGACGGCGGACGGAACGTCTTCGAAGCGGTCCGCGCCCTGCCTGGAAAGCCGCGCGTTGTGTTTACCAGCAGCATCGCTTGCTACGGAGGAGCCGCGATGGAGGAACGCAATGGCGATCGCACCAAACTCACGCCCCGCACCACCTACGGGATGACCAAGGTGCTGTGCGAACTGCTGATCAACGACTATTCGCGGAAAGGCTATTTCGATGGCCGCTCCGCCCGATTGCCCACGGTGATCATTCGTCCGGGCAAACCCAACGCGGCGGCCTCAAGCTGGGCGAGCGGAATGTTTCGCGAACCGTTGAAAGGCGAGCCCTGTCCCTTGCCCGTCCGGCGGACACAACCCCATCCCATGACCGGCTACCGGACCGTGATCGATTCCCTGATTGCGCTTCATGAAGTGGTCGAAGATCGGTTGGGTGACGACCGGGGTTGCGTCCTTCCCGCACACCGGGTCACCCCCACGCTGGCCGAGGAGGTCCTGTTGACCGTCGCCGCCGAACGCGGGTTGCGGCTGGGGCGAATCGAGGACGCTTTTGACGAACGCATCCAGGGCATTGTGGACCAATGGCCCGAGGACGTGGACGGATCACGGGCGGAAAGCCTGGGTTTGCCTCGACCTCCAGCGTTGCGAATGATCGTGGAACAGTATCTGGCCGATTTTGGACAGACTTGAACCTTAAACCTCCCGACTCACTTGATGCTGAAGTTACTCACCATTTCGCACCCCGGCCCGGCGGAGTTTTCCTGCTGGAAACGGCAATTCAGCAGCGTCGAGATGCGCAAAAGCTTGAGTGGGAAAGGCCTGACCAAAGTTGAGGTGGATCCGCAAGGTGATCCATCGAAACTTAAGAAAAGCCTTTGCCGCCAAGATCTTGCGACAGATCGATGCTGATCAATTGCCGTTCATAGGGTCAAGCACCTAGCCTCAGATATCCTGACCACAAGCGGAAGATGCGGGACGGATGCATAAGGGATGTGAGACCAGAGTGAAGTGAAGCAGCTCGGTCGCAAGCCGGAGGCTTGCCAGCTTTTAGCCGGTGGTTGAGGAGCGCAGCGACGATACCACCGGTCCACCGGGTCGCCCCAGCATGTGCATCCCGGAGGAATGGCAGCGTCGCAGGTATCAATACCCAAAACACTCAAGGACAGACATATCGAGCACTTCAAGAATCCCAACAGGATTCCGTCCCGAAACCCAAGGTTGCGAGGAACGAGCTACGTTGGGTCACAGTTCGCCCATGGAAAACAACCCCAACGGGGTTGTGACGAAGTCGTATCTCCATCTTCAGGGGAAAAGCCACAACCGCGTTGCGGTTGAATTCATTTCCCAACGGCGACCCAACGTAGCTCGTTCCTCGCAACCTTAGGCTGGAGGACACAATCCCTTTGGGATTGAAGGCCGGATTCCGTCGCCGTAGGCATCGCGGATTCCGTGGCCAATTCGCCCTGGAAACAATTACAACGGGAGAGCCATCTCGATGAAGAAGGCGGTGGCCAAAGATTGAACCTCCCGACTAACTTGATGCTCAAGTTAGTCGGGAGGTTGAGACAAAAAAAGGAGTGCCGGAACGAATCCGGCACTCCCTTGCAAAAAAACCACTGGCGCGAGTGGCCCGAATTTAAGCCTTGGGGGCCATTTCTTTGTCGCGCTCTTCCATGGCCGCTTTTCGCGACAATTTCACGCGGCCTTTCTCATCGACACCAATGCACTTGACCCAGATTTCGTCGCCCATCTTGACGATGTCCTCGGTCTGCTTGACGCGGAAATTGGCCAATTCGCTGATGTGGCAGAGCCCATCCTTGCCGGGGAACACTTCGACAAAACAGCCGAAGTCTTTGATGGTGACCACCCGCCCGCGATAGATCTTCCCCACCTCGATTTCGCCCGTCATCGCCTGGATGGATTCCATGGCGATCTTCATCCCCTCGGCGGAGAGCGAGTAGATCCTCACCGTGCCGTCGTCGTCTATGTTGATCTCGCAACCCGACTCCTCGACGATGCGTTTGATGTTCTTCCCGCCGGGCCCGATGATGGCGCCAATCTTTTCCGGATTGACCTTCACGGTTTGAATGCGCGGCGCGTACTTGCTGAGCTCCGCCCTTGGCGCAGCCAGGATTTGCGACATCTTGTCGAGAATCGATAAGCGCGCGACGCGGGCTTCCTCCACCGCCTCCGCCATGATTTCATGGGGCAATCCGCGGAGCTTCAGATCGAGCTGGAATCCGGTGATGCCATTCGAGGTGCCGGCGATCTTGCAATCCATGTCGCAAAACGCGTCCTCCCAGCCGATGATGTCCGTCAACAACTGGTAACGGCTGATTCGGTCAGCCTCCCCATGCTCGGTGCAAATGCCGATGCTGATCCCAGCCACCGGACGGGTCAAGGGCACGCCGGCATCCATCAGCGCCAGCGAAGCGCCGCACACCGTGGCCATCGAGGTGGATCCATTGGACTCCATGATTTCGCTCGTGATGCGAACCGCGTAAGGAAAGGTGTCCAGAGGAACCACGGGCTCTACCGAACGCTCCGCCAGGGCTCCATGTCCGATCTCCCGTCGTCCGGGCCCGCTGATCCGTCCCGTTTCGCCCACCGAAAAATTGGGAAAATTGTAGTGGAGGATGAATTGCTTCTGACTTTCGCCACCGGTGTAAGAATCGAACTCCTGCGAATCTTCCGTGGTCCCCAGCGTCGCCAGGACCATCGCTTGCGTCTCTCCCCGGCAGAACAGCGCCGAACCATGCGCCCTCGGCAGCAGGCCCACGTCCCCGCTAATGGCGCGAACGTCCTTGAATCCACGCCCATCGAGGCGCTTTTTCCCGTCCAGAATGAGCCCGCGGACCGCTTCTTTCTGAATGTAATAGAAAGCATCCTTGCGCACGGTCTCGGTCACTTTTTCCTCGCCGAACTTTTCGACGAGCTTCTTGGAAATGTCCTCGGTCAGGGCCGACCAAGCACTTTCCCGGGCGAGTTTGCCAGGGGTAAGCAGGGCAGGCACAATTCGATCGCCCCCGATGCGTTTGGCTTCCTCGAGAACCTCGTCTGGAACCACATTCACCGTGATGGCGCGTTTGGGCTTGCCCGCTTTGGCCATCAATTCCTTCTGAGCCGCAATGATGGGCTGGCAGCATTCATGGCCGAATTTGAGCGCAGCCAGGAAGTCGGCATCCGAAATCTCATTCGCCGCCCCCTCGAACATCACCACGTCCGTGGTGTTGCCGACATAAACCAAATCCAGGTCGCTGTTGGCTCGCTGGCTGTGCGTCGGGTTGGCAACAAACTTGCCGTCCACCCGGCCCACGCGGACCGCGCCCAGCGGTCCTTCCCAGGGGATGTCACTGACGGAAAGCGCGGCGGAGGCGCCGATGACGCTGAGGATATCCGAATCGTTCTCTCCGTCAGCGCTGAGCAGAACGCTTTGGACTTGCACTTCATTGAACCAGCCTTTGGGGAAAAGCGGGCGAATGGGCCGGTCCGTCAGCCGGCAGGTCAGAATTTCTTTTTCGGTGGGGCGGCCTTCACGTTTGAAGTAACCGCCGGGAAACTTGCCTGCCGCAGCCGCCTTTTCGCGGTAATCAACGGTCAGAGGAAAAAACTCCTGGCCAGGCTTGGCCTTGATGGAAGCCACGGCGGCGACCACAACAATCGTTTCGCCCAAGCGCACCGTGACGGCTCCGTCGGCTTGCTTGGCGAGTTTTCCGGTTTCAATAACAATGGGGGTGGATCCAATCGGGATCTCAATTTGGTTGGACATAATCAATCATTGATCCAACCCATTGACCCAGAGGAACTTCATTCAAACACCGCCTTGGTGGCTGAATGAAATTTCCCCGTGTCAACAGGCAGATCGGGTTCGCGAGAATGTTTCAAGATTCTCCCCTGCCAGCTCGCGTTCACCGGCGGACCTAGAAATCACACAAGGACTGGGAAAACCTCAAAAAAAGCGCCTCCGGAAGGAAGCGCTTCGTGTTTCTTATTTGCGGAGCTTCAGCTTCTTGGTCAAGGACTGGTACCGCCCAACATCCTTGTGCTGAAGATAATCCAAAAGCCGACGCCGCTGGCCCACCAGCATCAATAGTCCGCGTCGCGAACTGTGATCCTTCTTGTTTTTCTGAAGGTGCTCGGTCAGTGAATTAATCCGCTCCGTCAAAAGTGCAATTTGCACGTCAGGAGACCCTGTGTCACTGTCGTGCGTTCGGTGTTGCTCAATCGTCTTGCTCTTCAATTCCATATCCAGACGTCTCAAATAGTGTATTCCAAAGGGTTGACGCTACCGACCCACCAACCCCCTGTAAAGCGGATTTTCAATTTGAAAACCCGGTAGATCGATAGGAAATGGGACCGATCCGCAGGACATTGCGGACTCGATAACCTGGCATTCCCGCGGGGGGCGGCTTGCCGATTTTCGATTCCAATGGCTTCCCGGCCCAAAGTCATGCCGCTTACGCTGTCGCCATCAACTGCCTCAGCACATAAGGCAAGATCCCGCCATGCCGGTAGTAATCGATTTCGATCGGCGTATCGATGCGGCAGCAAACCGGGACGTCCTCGACCGTCCCGTCCTGGCGCGCAATCCTCAGCACCAAGTCCTGCTGCGGTTTGAGATGGGCGTCCAAACCCGCCACCTCGTACGTCTCTGTGCCGTCAAGCTTCAGGCTCTGCGCCGTCACCCCTTCCTTGAATTGCAGCGGCAGCACCCCCATGCCGACAAGATTGCTTCGATGGATGCGCTCGAAGCTCTGCGCCACCACCACCTTCACCCCCAGCAGGTTTGTCCCTTTCGCCGCCCAATCCCGGCTCGATCCTGTGCCGTATTCCTGTCCAGCGATCACAATGAGCGGAGTGCCTTTGGCTTGGTAAGCCACCGCCGCGTCATAAATCGACACCTTCTCCCCGCCCGGCCCCATTGTGTTCCCGCCCTCCTCGCCCCCCAACATCAGGTTCTTGATGCGCACGTTCGCGAAGGTCCCCCGCGTCATGATGCGGTCGTTGCCCCGGCGCGAACCGTAGCTGTTGAAATCTTCGAACGTCACCCCGTGCTCTCCGAGAAACTTCCCCGCGGGCGAACTCTTTTTGATCGCCCCCGCAGGCGAGATATGGTCCGTCGTCACGCTGTCCCCAAAAATGCCCAAGGCGCGCGCGCCGCGGATGGGTGCAATGCCGCCCGGCGTGAGCGAAAAATTCTCGAAGAACGGCGGCTCCTGAATGTAGGTGGACGCGCGATCCCACTCGTAGACGTTGCCGGTACTGGAAGGGATTTCGTTCCACTTCGGGTTCTGCGCGGCGAAATCCTTGTAAAGTTTCCGAAAGACCTCGGGCTTGAGGGCGGATTGCATCGCGTCGCGCACTTCCTGAAGCGTGGGCCAAAGGTCGGCGAGAAACACCGGATGGCCTTCCTTGTCCTGTCCCAAAGGCTCGCAGCTCAGGTCGATGTCCACACGGCCCGCCAGGGCGAACGCCACCACCAACGGGGGCGACATCAGGAAATTTGACTTCACGTTCTGATGAACCCGGGCCTCGAAATTGCGGTTCCCCGACAGCACGCTCGCCGTCACGAAATCGTTCTTCACCACCGCGTCCTCGATGGCCGGATCGAGCGGACCCGAATTGCCGATGCAGGTGGTGCAGCCGTACCCCACGGTGTGAAATCGAAGTTTGTTCAGATAAGGCGCCAGTCCCGTCCTTTTGAGATAATCCGTCACCACGCGGGAACCCGGAGCCAGCGACGCCTTGACCGCCGGATCGACTTTCAACCCCTTCTCCACGGCCTTCTTGGCCAGCAGTCCCGCGGCGAGCATCACACTGGGATTGCTCGTGTTGGTGCAGCTGGTGATGGCGGCAATCAGCACCGACCCGGTGCCGATCCGCGCCTTCTTCCTGGCCGCGGTCTCCACCACGACACGCTTGCCCAACACCTGCCTCGCCTTGCCGAATCCATTCTCCGTCACCGGGCGTTGCAAGGCGTTGAAAAACTCCCGCCTCATATTCGGCAGCTCGATCCGATCCTGCGGCCGCTTCGGCCCCGCCACGCTGGGCCTCACGGATCCGAGGTCGAGCTCCACCACCTGGGAGTAATCAATCCGGCCCGCTTCCGGAATTCCCCACAGGCCTTGCGCCTTGTAGTAATTCTCGTAAATCCGGCAGTGCGCCTCACTTCGTCCAGTGGCTCTCAAATAGCGGACACATTCCTCGTCGATCGGAAAGAATCCCATCGTGGCCCCATACTCGGGCGCCATGTTGGCGATGGTGGCGCGGTCCACCACCGGCAGCGCTGCCGCCCCGGGCCCGAAAAATTCCACAAATTTCCCCACCACCTTCGTCTTCCGCAAGAGTTGGGTGACCGTGAGGGCCAGGTCGGTCGCGGTCACGCCTTCTTTCAACGTCCCGGTCAGATGAACTCCAACAACGTCCGGCGTCAAAAAATACACGGGTTGCCCGAGCATGCCCGCCTCAGCTTCAATGCCGCCCACGCCCCAGCCCACGATGCCGAGACCGTTGATCATCGTGGTGTGCGAGTCCGTTCCAACCAGGGTATCCGGATAATACACGGCGTCCGGTCCCGGAGATGCCTCGCCCCGTCCGGTCAACACGCCTTGGGCGAGATACTCGAGATTGACTTGATGCACGATGCCAATGCCCGGCGGCACCACCTTGAACGTGTCGAAGGCCTGCATCCCCCACTTCAAGAACTGGTAGCGTTCGCGATTGCGCTGGAACTCCAGGTCCAAATTCTTCGCCATCGAGTCCGTGCTCCCCGCGAAATCAACTTGCACCGAGTGATCCACCACCAAATCGACCGGCACCAGCGGCTCGATCAGCTTGGGATTCTTCCCCATCCGGGCAACGGCGCTCCGCATCGCGGCCAAATCCACCAACAAGGGCACCCCTGTAAAATCCTGCAGCACGATGCGCGCAACCACGAATGGAATCTCCTCGGTGCGGGCCGCGCCAGGCTTCCAACCCGCCAAATCACGCACATTCCGCTCCAGCACTTTCAACCCGTCGCAATGGCGCAACACGGATTCCAGCACCAGGCGGATGGAAACCGGGAGCCTCGAAATCGGGCCGAGCCCGGCGGCTTCCAAAGCCGGCAGCGAATAGAACCGCCCGCGGCGCCCGCCACCGAGCTCGAAGGTTTGCAAAGACTGAAACAATGAATGGGGTTGGCTCATAAAAAGACCGCTGGCGGAGCACCGCCAACGAAGCGGCGAAAATGCAGTCCCCGTCCCGGGGTGTCAAGAAACGGGCAGGAGGATGGATTTTCAAGGTTCGAATTCTGATGGGCGATGGGGCCGGCGGCAAAACATCGATTTCTGTGATTCTTCCACGGGTGAGAGTCGCCCTCGTTCGCCAATGGACCATCGAAGGTCGAACATCCCAGCAATTCTCATTTTGACGGGTAGGGCGCGCACTCCGCTGCGCGCCGCTCTTGGAAACAGCCGATCTCGGCGCGCAGCGGAGTGCGCGCCCTACCTTCTTCCGTGCCAAATGAGAACTGCGGCGAAAATCCGCCCTCCCCTTGCCTCGCAGCCCAGGTCGGGTTAGGAGTTTCAGAGTCATGTTGATTCGTTCACCTTGGGTCTTCGCCCGCGTCCTCTCCAGCACGCTGGCGTTGATCGCTTCCTTGGCCCAAGCCTTGGGCCAGAATCAAACCCTATCGCCGGCGACGCCCGCTGCCGCTCCGGCCGGCCCGGAAACCAGCAAGAAATCATCCCCTCACTTCAAACTCGAACTCGGCGCCTTCTGGCAGCTCAACGTGCCGGGCGACCGCTTCGATGCCTCGGGATTGTTGTGGGCAGCGAACGGCGAACTGCCGACGATCAACGATCGCGGGCCCGAACTCTACCGCGTGATCTTCGGCTCGCGATCGAACGTTGCCGACGTCGTGCTGAAAACCAACGGATTCTCCCCGGCGCAACTGCGCAAGTTTGCCGGAATCAAGCGCAACCGGTACGACGGCGAAGGGATCGCCCAAGACGAGCAAGGCCGCATCTATATCTGCGAAGAAACCGACCGCTGGATCTTGCGCTTGGACTCCGCGACGGATTCCGTCGAAAAACTGCCCATCGATTGGAGCCCCGTCTCCGATTATTTTTCCCGGGACAGCAACGCCTCGTTCGAAGGCATCGCGGTGGGCGAGGGAAAACTTTACCTGGCCAACGAACGATCTCGCGCCCGCTCAACAATCATGCCGCCGACTTCAACTACACCGATTTGTGCTTCTTCGAACGCAGCCTTTGGGTGCTCTTCCGCGAGAGCCGGACGGTGTTGCGCGTGGACCCTTCAACGCGGCAAGTCCTCGCCCAATTTGATTTTGGCCACATTGAACTTCGGGCCGACTTCGCCTATCTCACGACCTTTCCCACCGGGACCATGGAAGGCCTGGCCGTCACCTCGACCGACATCTGGCTGCTGACCGACAACAATGGACAAGGCCGCATCAAGTTTCCGCGCGATACCCGCCCGACGCTGTTCCGTTGCCCCCGCCCTGACCGGACCAAGTAGCGGTCGTCCGCGAAGCTCAACCCTTGTTGGATTTGCGAAGGTCTTTGCGGAACACCTGCTGGCGCCACGCCCCAACCCGAGAGTTGCAGCACAGCATCTCAGGCTCTACCCGCTTGGCTTGACCCGACTCGGTGGTTCGAGAATCCTTTCCCCATGCCCACGAGACTTCATGCCGCCCTGGCGCTTTGCCTTCTGACGCCCGCGTCCCACGCCGCCGAGCCCTCGTTCAAGAAAATCAAACTCACGAGCGAGTTCCTCTCGGAAGGCGCCCACTTCGCCGACTTCAATCGCGACGGTCACACGGACCTCGTCGCCGGCTGGCAATGGTTCGCCGGTCCGGATTTCAAGACCGTCCACGAATTCAATCCACCCCCCGCCAAACCGTTCGACCCCGCCAAGAGTTACTCGGATTATTTCCTCACTTACACCTACGATTTCAACGCCGACCACTGGCCGGACATTCTGGTCTTCTCCTGGCCGGGCAAGGACGCCTCGTGGTACGCCAATCCCAAGAACAAGCCCGGGCACTGGACCAAGCATGTCCTCGTGCCGGAGGCGGACAACGAATCGCCCCAACTCGGCGACCTGAACGGCGACGGCAAACCCGAACTCATTTGTCATACCGGCGGAAGATTCGGTTTCGCCGAACTCGATTGGAAAGACCCCACCAAGCCCGCCACCTTCCGCCCGATCTCCCCGGAGGATAAGAAGAACATCCAGCGATACACGCACGGATACGGTTTCGGCGACATCAATGGCGATGGCCGTCCCGATTTGTTGGAGAAGAATGGATGGTGGGAACAGCCCTCTGACTACCGCACCGCCGGCCTTTGGAAGCTTCGTCGCGTGCCTTTCGCCCCTGAAGGACTGCGCGGTGGCGGCCAAATGCTCGTCTACGACGTGAACGGCGACGGTCGCAACGACGTCATCACCAGCTGGGACGCTCATGGCTACGGCGTCGCCTGGTACGAACAGCGTCCCGGCGGCGGATTTACCGAGCACATCCTCGTCAACACCAAGCCTTCCGACAATCCCTACGGCGTCCAGTTCACTCAGCCGCATGCCATGGTTCTGGCCGATATCAACGGGGACGGCCTCAAGGATTTCGTGACGGGCAAACGGTTCTGGGCGCATGGCCCCGCGGGAGACGCGGAACCCTCGGCGCCGGCCGTTCTCTACTGGTTCGAACTCAAGCGCACTCCGGGCGGCGCTTCTTTCATCCCCCATCTCATCGACAACGACTCCGGAGTCGGAACCCAGATCACCGCCGGCGACCTCAATGGTGACGGCAAGCTGGACATTCTGTCCTCCAACAAAAAAGGCTTCTCGGTTTTCCTGCAACAACCCTCGCGTTAACGCCCAACCCGACTCTATGCGAATCCATCCCTCCCTTTGCGTCCTCGGACTTGCCGGAGCCCTCGCGTTCTCCGGATGTGAATCCCAGTCGACCTCCTCGCGCGCGACGGCCGCCCCCGGCAAAGCCCCGGCGTCGCGTCCGCTCCTCCAACTCCGCGATGGCGATCGTGCCGTGTTCATCGGCGACACGTTCATCGAGCGCGAACAAACCTACGGGTGGATCGAATTGATGCTGACCACCGCGTTCCGCGACCAGAAAGTGACCTTTCGCAACCTCGGCTGGAGCGCGGACCTGCCCGATGGCGAATCAAGGCTTGGCCTCAGCCTCGGGCAAGCCGGCACCGAACCTCCCGGCGAGGCCTGGATGCTCCTCCAAAAGCAAATTCAAGAAACCAAGCCGACCGTGGCGTTTCTCGGCTACGGCATGGCCGCCTCGTTTGCCGGAGAAGCGGGTTTGCCCAAATTCCGCCAGGACTACCTGCGCCTGCTCGATACGCTCGAAAAGCTCTCGCCGGGCTGCCGTGCCGTCGTGCTCAGCCCCGTCCGGCACCTCCGCCTGCCCGCGCCGCTCCCAAACCCCGACCGCCACAACCAGCAGCTCCAAAACATCACGCAAGCACTGCGAGAGATCGCCGGCAGCCGCAACCTGCCCTTTGTCTCGTTGTTGGAAGCTTTCCCCGTTCAAACCAATCCCACCACGGCCACCCGCTGGAGTGACAACGGCATTCACCTGACGAGCGACGGTTATCGTCAACTGGCTTCCTTCCTCGAAAAAGCACTCGGCCTCTCCGCCGCCGCCCCTTCGTCCGCGCACGCCGAAACCGTACGCAGAATCATTCTGCGCAAAAACGAGTTTTACTTCCACCGTTCCCGGCCCGCCAACATGGCCTATATCTTCGGCTTCCGCCGTGCCGAACAAGGACGTAATGCCGTCGAAATGCCCAAATTCGACCCCCTCATCGAAGCCGAGGAGAAGAAAATCTGGCAGTTGGTCCGTTCCGTCGGTGACGCGCGCTTCCAACCCGGCGCCCATCTCCAACCCGCGGAACTCCGCGACAAACCGGCCGCCGCGCGCTTCACGCCTCAACCCAAACCCCAGTTCACCGTGGCCGAGGGATTCGAGGTCACGCTCTGGGCGGAAAACCCCTTGCTGGCCAAACCCATTCAAATGAATTTCGACCCGGCGGGACGACTCTGGATCGCCAGTTCGGAAGTGTACCCCCAGGTCGAACCTGGCCAGGCCGCGCACGATAAAATCATCGTCCTCGAAGACACCACTGGCGGCGGCAAAGCCGATAAAGCGACGGTCTTCGCCGACGGTTTGCTCATCCCCACCGGCGTCATCCCCGGCGATGGCGGCGTCTATGTCGCGCAAAGCACGGAATTGCTGTTTCTCAAAGACACGGACGGCGATGGCAAAGCCGACCAACGTCGGGTTGTGCTGAGCGGATTCGGCACGGAGGATACCCACCACAATCTGCACACACTGCGCTGGGGCCACGATGGTCGTCTTTGGATGAACCAATCGATCTACACCCGCACGGAAACCGAAACACCCCACGGCGTTTTCCGCTTGCGCAGCGGCGGCGTCATGGCCCTCAGAACCGGCACGCTCGAAATCGACACCCTCTACCGAGGCTGGGTCAACTCGTGGGGACATCAATTCGACGCTTTCGGACAATCCTTCGCCACGGACGGCGCGGGCGGAGCCGGAATCAATTGGGCGATGCCCGGCGGCATGTATTTCACTTACGCGCGCGCCCGCCGCATCCTTCCGAGCGTCAGCCCTGGAAGTTATCCGAAATTTGCGTCCCTGGACATCGTCCACAGCCCTCATTTCCCGGACGATTGGCAGGGGGATGCCATCACGTGCGATTTTCGCGCTCACCGCGTGGCCCGATTCAAACTGAGCGAACAAGGCGCCGCTTACACCGCGAAGGAAATGCCCGAGCTTTTGCGAACTTCGGACGTGACGTTCCGCCCGATCGACGCCCGTTTTGGGCCCGACGGTGCCCTCTATATCGCCGACTGGAGTAATCCAATCATCCAGCACGGCGAAGTCGATTTCCGCGATCCCCGGCGGGATCACGAACACGGCCGCGTCTGGCGCGTGCGCTGGAAAGGCAAGCCGCTCCAAACCCAGCGCGATTGGACCCGAGCTGAGAGTCCGGTGCTTCTGGGCGAGTTGCTTTCTCCCAACGGTTTCAATCGTGCCCAGGCCAATCGTGTCCTCACCGAACGCGGATCCCGAATCCTCCCCGATTTGGATCGTTGGAGTCGCGGGCAAACCTCCGAACCCGCGCTCCTTCAAGCGCTCTGGATGTATCAAGCCATCGATCGCCCGAACCCGCCTCTCCTGCGCCGCCTGCTGTCCGCCCAGGACGCGCGCGTCCGGGCCGCCGCCGTCCGGGTGCTCGGCGAATGGGCGCCACAACCGGCGCTGACCGATCCCTTCCGCCTGACCGATGGCTCGGGCAGCACACTCCTTCCCGTCACAGTCCGCCCACCCTCCATCGACAAAAACGAGGCGATTCAACTCCTCGGCCAAGCCGCCGCCGACTCCCATTTGCGTGTCAAAGTCGAGGCCGTGCGAGCCCTCGCGCGCATTCCCGATCTGCGCAGCGTTGAAATCGTCCTCGGCCTGATCGACTCCATGGCATCTGACTCGTTCCTCGACTACGCTCTCTGGCTTTCCATCAATGACCTCTCCCGCGTTTGGCTCGCCTCCTTGGAATCGGGTGCCTGGAAAATGGATGGACGCCAGAAGCAGCTCGAATTCGCCCTCAAATCGATCGAACCCGCCCAAGCCAGCTTGGTTCTCAACCGGCTCACCACCAGCAATCCACTGCCGGCGGACGGATCCGGACCGTGGATCGAACTGATCGGTCAAGCCGGGGATGCCAGACAGTTAGCCCGGCTCTTTCAACAGGTGCTCTCCAAGGGTTTCCACGACAACGCCGCTCCCCGTGCTCTCGGCGCCCTCGCCGAAGCCGCGCGGCTGCGCAACTCGAAACCGGAGGGTTCGCTCGATGGACTCAGCACCCTTCTCCAATCCTCGCCTGAACCGATCCGCATCGCCGCCATCCGGCTCGCCGGGCGCTGGAAACAAATGAGCGCCGGCGGCGTTCTCGCGGCGCTGGCCGGCGGTGAATCAACCCCTCTCGAAACCCGGCAAGTGGCCGTGGATGCCCTCCGCGAAATGGGAGGCAGCGAAGGCATAGGCCTCTTGCGCCAAGTCTTCTCCCAATCGTCGTCCGCTCCCGTCCGGCGTTCCTCCGCCATCGCCCTCGCCTCACTCGGGTTGCAAAACGCGCTGCCCCAAGTGATCGAAATGCTCGGCGCCACCACGCAGGAGCAGGACGCCATCCAACTCTGGCGCCAACTGCTCACGATTCGGGGAGCCGGACCTGTCCTCGCCAAAGGCTTGCCCCCGTCCGGGCTTCCGGAAGCAGTCGCCAAAGCCGGCTTGCGCGTGGCTCGCGAGGGAGGACGCAAGGAACCTGAACTCATTCTCGCCCTCGCCCAAACCGCCGGCTCCACTCCCGAGGAGAAAGTCCTGTCCGCCCGTGAACTGCAAGAATGGGCTGCCACCGCCATGTCCAAAGGCGACGCCCACCGGGGCGAATTCATCTACCGTCGCCCCGAACTCGGATGCATCACCTGCCACTCCATCGGCGGGGCGGGCGGCAAAGTCGGCCCCGACATGACAAGCATCGGCGCCAGCGCGCCACCCGATTATCTCATCGAATCCTTGCTCTACCCAAACGCCAAAATCAAAGAGGGTTACCACTCGGTCCGCGTCGATACCATCGACGACCAGGAACTCAGCGGCATTCTCGTGCGCGACACCGCGAACGAACTGATCCTTCGCAACGCTCAAAACACCGAAGTTTCAGTCGCCAAAAACAAAATCAAAGCGCGAGCCAACGGCCTCTCCCTGATGCCCTCCGGTCTCGCCGATCCGCTCTCCGCGGAGGAAAAGTTGGACCTGTTTCGATTCATGGCCGAACTCGGAAAAGCAGGCGCTTTCGACGCGTCGAAAGGCGGTGTCGCCCGGCTCTGGCGCTTGCGCGGCCGCGTCCACACCGAGGACCAAGCCGGTGCCGATGCTCCTCCGGCGCGTCCAGTGGATGACCGTTTCTGGATGCCGGTCTTCTCGCTCGTCGACGGCCGCCTCCCCAAGAGCGAGATGGCACCCATCGTGGAAAACGCGAATCGCGGCACCAGCGCAGTCGGACTCCACGCCGCCACCCAATTCCAAACTTCCAAGAGCGGTCCGGTCCTGCTCAAGATCTCCGGCGTCAGCAAAGTTCAGTCCTGGATCAACGACAAATCGATGGGCACTAACCCGGAGATCAAGGTGGAATTGCCCGCAGGACGCCACACGCTCATTCTGCGGCTCGATCCACGTCAGTTGCCGGACGATCTGGCCGTGCGCTCCACTGACGTTACCTTCGAAACGCAATAACACTCAGCTCGACGAGAATCCCAACGGGATTCCGTAACGAAGCCCAAGGTTGCGAGGAACGAGCTACCTTGGGTCACAGTCCGCCAACGGAAACCAACCCCAACGGGGTTGTGACGAAATCCTATTCCCGTTGGGCGGGGTAAAGCCACAACCGCGTTGCGGTTGAATCGATTTCCAAACGGCAACCCAAGGTAGCTCGTGCCTCGCAACCTTGGGCTGGAGGACACGATCCCTTTGGGATTGAAGGCGGGATTCTGTCGCCGTGGGCATCGCTCATGCCGTGACCCATTGAGAAAAACACGACGAAGAACGAGGCCTATCCTTGATGGATCTGGTGAGTGATTCGGAATGGGTTTATCGCCAGGATCTTGTGAAGTGTGATGAAGAGAAGTTGCCGTTGTAGGCAAAAAAACTCCGCCGGGCCAGGGTGCGGGATAGTGAGTAACTTCACCATCAACTTAGTCGGGAGAATTAAGCTTGAAACTCCAGCCTCACCGATGCACAGCTTTGGCCCGCACTCGACCCGCCGAGCACCATCCCAGCGAGACCACGATCACCATGAGAATCACCCAGTGGGCATGCTTGAGAAAACCCAAGACGGTCCAGAAAAACCACTGGGAGAAGAACCACACCTTCACGGCGGGAGTGTTCGCCTCCGCAGCCTGAGCCACGACACCCCAAGCAAAGTCTCGAGCCACTGCGGCGACTCCTAACGCTGCTTCCCAACCCAACGCGCCAAACCCAAACGCCCACCACCCCACCGCCAAGCTGCCAAAGGCCAAGACACCCGCACCGATTCCCCACAAACTGAGACTCAGCACACCGATGGTAATGCCTCCCACCGCCACCGGCGCAATGGCCACGCCACCCAGGGCAATCAACGGGCTGATGGCGAAATCTCCCACAGCGATCCAACCTACCACCCGCTGACGACCCGCCGTTCCGCCGTGATCTCCCATGGGCCCAATCGCAACCAAGGGCAAATTCAGAAATCGCGACGTCGAAAGATAAGCCACCCTTGGCCACCGCTGAGCCCCTTCTGAATCCAGCCCTTCGGCATCCACGGTCCCCGTGGCTTTCCTGATCCGCAAGACCTCCCGGTCGATGAAGGAACCATAACCCAAAATCGTGCCCACCAGCACAGCGGTCCAGGCGAACACTCCCAACACGATGGCCCAGGCCGAGGGCGTATACCACTTCCCCGCGCCCATCAGTACCAAGGCCAGCCCAAGACTCATCAACCAGCAAAACAAGACCACCCGCCTCCCGTGCTTCCGCAGCCAGGCTCGCTCCGCTTCACTGTGACCCGTGGACGCCGCCGCGCTTGCGCTCAACCATCCGACCATCAATCCGGCCACGGGTCCCAGGACCGGCCACGAGCTCGTGGCTGTAAAAAGCCCCTTGACCCCTGCCGTTCCATGTCCCGCCACAGCGCTCGAAGCCGCGGCGGCTTCCACTCCGCTGGAAGCCAGAGCCGGCAATCCGGCAAGCACGGCGGCTCGAAATGCCGCGGAAGGCTTGGTTCGCTCCAAAGAGGTTTCAACCCACACCGACAGTTCCTGCCGCAACATGGCGCGCCCGCGGGAAAGGCGTTGCTTCACAGCGTCCTCGGAAATCTCCAGCGCATCGGCGACAGCGGCCACCGACTGGCCTTGACGGTAAAAAAGCACCAAGGGCTCGCGATACGGTTCCGGTAACTCCTCCAGCGAACGCCACAGAAGCTGTTCTTCCTCCCGCGAGATGGCGGACGCGGATGGATCGGCGTCAAGGCTCGCCGAATCTTCCGCGGCTTCCAAAGGCAAAGGCGATCCCCCACGGCGATGGTCACGTCGCGCCGCGCTGGCGGCCAGATGGCGGACAATGCCGCAGAGCCAGGATCGAATCTTCGAGGGCTCGCGGAGTTCGTCCACCTGCCGCCAAGCTGCCAGGAAAGCCTCCTGTGCCAAATCCTCGGACCGCGCTAGGCTGCCGCACGAACTGAATGCAACCGAACACAGGAGGCTTTGGTAACGCTCTACGATCCGTCCAAACGCCTCCCGATCACCCCCGCGCGATCGTTCCCAAAGTTCAAGGTCGGTCTCCAGATGGGGCGAGGCTTCAATCTTCATGCTGCCACCGAGTGGTCATGAGCATGGAAAAGGTGACTCGATTACTGCACCTCGAAACAGGGTTGAGACAAACCGCGAACCTCGACAACCCTGCGCGGAGAAAGGCCGGTGGCCATCAGCCATCAACCATCGTAATCGAGTGACCCCAATACGCCCATGAAAGCGCCCAGATACTCGGCAATGCTGCCCCCGGTGCGCAATGTAAGCGACGCGCAAGCCTTGCCTGACGCCTCCGGTGGCGTAACCCATATCGAAGGTGAGTGCGCGCGCTCCATTGGCGATGGACTGCCACTCCTTCTCCACGTGCACGCCGGGAAACTGCTCTTTCGCCAACTCGCGCCATTGCTGCACCGACGGGGGCGCACTGGAGGGCGGTCGTTCCTCTCCGGGCTTCAATTTCCGCTCGGGAATGTCGTTCGGATGGAGCAACGTGAGTGTAATCGTCGCCTTCATCTGTTCCTGGGTGAAAGTGACGCGGCGCTTTCCAGGATCGCTCTTCATGGTCCATCGCTCCGGAGGCACCAACCCGAGCTTCTTGTCCGCCGCGATGATCAAATAGCGCAGGTAAGGATTGCCCTACTCCGGATCCGTGTCCCGGATGGACTGAATCTGAAACGATTGAGCGCCAGCCAGAAATGGAGCGGCTAAAGCGAGCGACAGCGCAAGCCCGAAGGGCGAAATCTTCCAACGCATGAAGAAGGATTAAAGAGCAAAGAGGTTCAGGTCAACCCCCGGCTCGTCGGGATCAACTTGCCGGAATGGTCTCGCCGGGCGGAATCAAAGACCAGGTGCCTCTCACGATGGTGCGCAATTCGGGCGTTCCAGGAGGCAGTTTGACCGAATTCATGAAGTTAAGATCGAACGCCCAATTGCGCTTCGGCGGAGAATAGACACTGGTCAACCCCCACCGCCCTATCGCATATTTGCTCGGGAACACGACCACCATCGATCCGTTGTAGGTGAAGGTCCGGGTCGAGCCCCAGGTCTCAAGAAACCGCGGAAAATTTTCCGCGCCCCCGCTGTAAATGCTGTAAGTCGGGGTCTCCACAATCCCCGAAAGAAACGCGGCATTCACCGTCGTGTGCGCAGCAAGCCGACTCCCCACCGCCAACGCACTGGTCGGATCGGTCCACGCCTCCGAAAGTACTGTGATCGCGTCAGAAACGAGCGAGGCGGGCAGCGATGCAAGTGTGTTGCTTGTCCCACGGTCTGCCACCGGAGCGTTGTAATGGCCCTGAACATAGAGCGGGCGCTCGGTTGCAACCGTCAGACCCGTGGCGGGCAAAGCAGCCCCGTTGGTCAAGCGCACCGCGACCAAATCGGTGTTGGTATTGACCGTCCGATGATCCGCCACATAGACGAGACGAACGTCGCGATTACCCATGGCGGGACGCAAACTTGTGTTGGTGGCGCTCCAATCCTTCAATCGCCCGACGTCAATCGTCAGGGGCCGCACCCACTTGCTTTCTCGCGCGTCCCAAAAGGCGGAATTCGTATTGATCAAGCCGGCGAGTTGCCTGGCCGGAATGGCCGTGCCAAATCCATTAAAATTGCCGCTCGATGCGGTCACCGTGGTGTTCGATACCACGATGATCATGTCGGCCTTGTTGTAGTAGCGTTGGCGGCCCATCGGCGAGGCGGCAGATTCCCCGGGCGGGGGAATCTCCACAATCGCGCGGACCGCGCCGGGCGTGTTGTTGGTTCCGATCGGCAGGGTCAAGGCTCCCACCTTGGCGTCATGATCACCCATGTAGGTCACGGTCCCTCGAGGGGCCGCGCGTCCATCCCCCGGCGCCCGGCCAAAGGTGATGTCCCCGACGGCAGTCACATGCGTCTGGAAGGTGAGGGTGTTGTCGGGACACACATAAAGTTTTTTGTTGGAATGCACCCGCCCCGTCACATTGAACGGCTGGCCGCAGCTGATCTCCATGTTTAACCCATAGAAAATCGCGAATTGGAAAACCGGAATGCTCGCGATCTGAAAATCCTGGAGCACTCCCGCGCGGGCAGGCGTGCCGTGGTCCCGTTTCATCCGCGCATTGGCAATCACCCGATACGAGGACGCGTTGGCACGCAATCCCGCGTACACCGAAGTCAATTCGGTCAACCCCCACGAAGTCCGCCGCTCGACATAGATGCGGCCGGTGTCGCCCGTCGCGTCCTCAGTCGATTCCCCCGGAGCCGTAAACGTAAAATCCTCCCAAAAAGGTTCCTCCCTTTTTTTCGGCCGGAGATCCTTGTAGTCCGACAGGTTGGCGTAGACTCGGGCCTCCCCGTCGTCCTGAAAATCCTTGGCGATGGTGGCCAGCACCTTTTCCGTGGCGGCCTCCGCGGCAAACGCCGTGGTGAAAATATCATTGTTGCGCGAGGTCAAGTGCGAGTTCTGGGCGGTCCAGGAAAGCGCACCGCCCAAAACAAACAAGCTGATGCCCGTGAACACCATCACCAGCATTAAAGCGAAACCACGTTCCGTCCGGCCTGGCCATGACAAGAGATTTGTTTTCATATCGGTATCAAGGTTTGAAAGGTCCTATTCCAACGCCCGGCGCGTAATGCGCGTGCTCAATCGATAATAGTCATAAAGCCCGCCCGGTCCGATGGTGACAATGGGATATTAGATCTGAAAGAACTCGAGATTCATGCCAATCACCCGATTGTTTTGCGGATTCGTGATCACATTCCCGAGGTGATCCTCCGCCGAAAAGACCAGGTTGTTGCTGATAAAATTCGCCACCACCTGAGCCGC
Source organism: Verrucomicrobiota bacterium (assembly GCA_016871495.1). NCBI lineage: Bacteria > Pseudomonadati > Verrucomicrobiota > Verrucomicrobiota bacterium. The sequence goes on from VHDF01000006.1 coordinate 66,286, forward strand.
CGTCGATCCGTTCGTGGTCCGCTTCAGGATCTTGTCGCTCGAATCCCAAAAATAACGGATGAAATTGTTGGTGTTGGTGCTCATGTAGATCTGCACGCAATTGCCGATCTGCGGGGTGTTGTCCGCAGCCTGGGTGAAGGTGGACAACCCGCCATTCCCGACGCGAAGGGTCTTGGCGGCCCGGATTTCGTCGACGAGCTTGCTGACCGCGGATCGAGCTTCGTCGCTCGCGCCCAGCTTCGCCTTGGTCATTTGATACATGTTTATGCCCACCAAATGGGCGGTCACCGCCCCCAGCACGATCATGGAGAGGATCGCGGAAGAGATCAGGACTTCCGTCAGTGTGAAAGCGATCTGATCCAACCAGCGGCGGGACAGCCCGGCTCGCGATTTCAGCGTGTCGATTTCCATTTTCATTGGTCGGGCGCGCGATAAGTGACAATGGTGTTGGTGAACAATCCCCGCTCCATGAACCGCCAGACACATTCCACCCGGATGGATTTCAATGCCGGACTCGTCGAGACGTCCCTGATGAGGGTGAAGTTCGTGGCGTAAACGGCGTTCGTGAGCTGCACCGGAATGTCGAGAATGTTGACCTGGTCAGGAAAATTCGTGGCCACCAACTCGTCCACCTGCGGCCAAGCCTGCGGATCCCATTTCGCCGCCCGTGTCTGCTCCAGCCTCTGCATGGCCAAGGAATGAGCGGCCATCGAATAAGCCGACCACTCGGCCCGCTGCGCGGAACTGATGTAACCGTAAATGATCCCGCTCAACGCCACGGCCGTAATCGCCATGGCGATGATCACCTCCGGCAGCGTGAACGCCCTCCTTTAGCGGACACCCCCCACAACTCGACGCTTAATCGCTTGGTTCATACACGCCTCAATGAATCGCTCTTTCAAGAATTAGCGCCAAACTGGACTGCGGGCCGGCTCTACGGTAATAGCAAAACGCCTGCCAACCGGATCTACGGGCGGCAATCCGCAAATGAACGTCCACCCGCTTGTCCTCCATCAGACCAAAAATGCGAAACCGCCTCAACCCCAGAGTTGGCGATCATGAGGACTCCTTCCCCACCCCCTCCACTCCCCAAACGGGGCTCGCAGATCCGCGAAAACACCCTTGAGAAATCCGCTCTCCAAGCACAGCCCTGAATCAGGTCAGAGCCTGGCCTCCAAAGCGGCTTTGCTGGCTTCAAAGACTTCCTGGTGCAGCGACCGGCCATGGGCGTCCATCGTGACCACCGCTGGAAATCCCTCGACTTCCAACTCCCAAATCGCCTCCGGCGATCCGAATGACTCCAAGAAATGGACACTTCGTACCGCCTTCACACACTCCGCCAGCACCTGAGCTGCCCCGCCAATGGCATGCAAATACACGCAACCATGCTCCCGGCAAGCCGCCAAAGTCTTCTCGCCCATCCCCCCCTTCCCAATCACACCCCGCACCCCGAAATCCCGGATAATCTGCCCCTGATAAGGCTCCTCCCGAATCGATGTGGTCGGACCCGCCGCCGTCACTTTCCAGGCGCCGGAGGCATCCTTCATCACCACGGGACCACAATGATAAATGATGCCGTCCCGCAGCCGCACCGCCTCTGAAAGCGCTCCTCCCTCGTGCAAATACTTGTGCACGGCATCCCGGCCGGTGAAAACCGTGCCGTAAAGCGAAACTTCATCGCCCACTTTAAGCGCGCGAATGGAGGCCTCGGTAAAAGGAGCTTTGAGAACGATCATAATCACCTCAATACAGCCACGACTCGATCCTTCCCCCCTCGTCCAGCCTCACCCCCTGCCGGCGAAAGGCCCAGCACATGTAGCTCACACTGACAAAAAAGGAGGCGGGCAACCGGTTCAACACCGCCACCTTCACGCCCAATAACGTGGTTCGTCCGCTAAATCCCATGGGGCCAATCCCCAAATCGTTCGCCGTGTTCAAGACCTCTTGCTCGAGGCGGGCCAGCTCGGGCACCGGATTCGCATCACCCAGCGTTCGCAAGAATTGAGTCTTCGATGCCTCGTACCCCGTGGCCCGATCTCCGCCAATACACACTCCTAGAATGCCCGGCCCGCATCCCCTCCCCTGCGCTTGCAGCACCGCATCCAAAATCACCCGGCGGCAGCCATCCAAATCCCGGTTTGCCTTCAACTTCTCCTGCGGCAACGAATACTGCGCGCCCACGTTCTCACACCCTCCCCCTTTCAACATCAACCGCACGCTCAATTCCGATCCCCGGTGCTGATGAAAATGCACCACCGGCGAGCCGGGCCCCACGTTGGTGCCGTCGTTCACCCCCGTCAATGAATCGACGGAATTCTGACGCAAATACCCCCGCTTCGTCGCCTCGCGCACAGCCGCCCGGGCCGTCTCCTCGAAAGCGATCTGGTCCAACCCCACCGGAGCCTCCACATAAAACAAGATGCTGCCCGTATCCTGGCAGATCGGCTGCGACTTCTGCTTCGCCAGTTCAATGTTGCGCTCGATGATCTTCAACGCCGACTCCGCGATCGTCCCACGCTTCTCGCGCTCCAACGACGCCAGCAACGCCCGATGGACGTCCTCCGGAATCTCGGCGGAAGTCCGCCGGATCAATTCAACCAGCGACTCGAAAAGGGCCTGCATGCGCACCGAAACTAGAAACGCCACGCCCCCATGTCAATCGAGGGACCACGGCTGCGGTGGGTTGGAGTGTATCCAGAGGTTGTTGGTGACCGGGTTGTCTTGGTCGCGCAGACAGCCCTGTCTGCTGTGGCGCAGGCGGCCCAGCCTGCGGGGCGACGAAGGGAACCCGGCGCGTGGAGAGCATGGAAGGGCCTCGTTCTTCACCCGCCGGGCCGACGGGCCGTCGGCGATACGGCCGGCTGGGCAGCCTGCGCCACATTACAGACAACTTCTGGTTCCACGGGGCGGGCTGGCGGAGGACAGTCCCGCAGGGACCCAAGAAACAGCCATGCTCATTGGGAAGAGCGCGGCTGTTTCGTAAACCAACCGCAGCGCGCGGACAAGTCGGAAGTCCCCAGATTTTTCAACGTCCTTCGGCGGGTCGAAGGATGACCCAGCCGCGCTTCGGGCGTAATGAGACCATCCCGGACTTTCTGCGGGGGTTGCGTCCAGCCCGATCAGGTTCCTGAGCCAGATTGCTGGAAGTCCGCTTGTGCCTCTCGACAACCGTTGCTATGACGACGGGAGCCATGGAATCCCCGCGCTATGTTGGAATCGAAATTGGCGGAACCAAACTCCAGTTGGTGGCCGGCACGGCTCGAGGCGAAATCATCGAACGTCAGCGCTTCGCCGTGGACTCCCGCGCCGGCGCCGAAGGCATTCAAGCGCAAATCGTCGGCGCTCTGCCCAGCCTCGCCCAACAACATCGCGCCATCGCCATCGGCGCGGGATTCGGCGGACCCGTGGACATCGCCCGCAAATCCATCGCGTGTTCCCATCAAGTGGAAGGCTGGTCGGGATTCGCGTTGGGTGCCTGGCTTGAAGCCCTCGCCGGAATTCCCGCGATCATCGAAAACGATGCCAACACCGCCACCCTGGGTGAAGCCCTGGCAGGCGCAGGTCGAGGTTCGAATCCCGTCTTCTACACCACACTCGGCAGCGGGGTGGGAGGGGGTTTGGTGGTGGACGGCCAGATCTACCACGGCTCCAGACCGGGCGAAGCCGAGATTGGCCACCTTCGGCTCGATCGCAGCGGCGCCATCGTGGAATCCCGCTGTTCCGGCTGGGCGGTGGATCGCAAGATCCGCGCGGCCATCGAGAGAACCCCGGATTGCCTGCTCGGAAGGTTGACCCAAGGCCGTTCTGGAGGTGAAGCGGCTTTCCTCGGCGAAGCTCTCCACCAGAACGACCCCCTGGCCAACTCCATCCTTCAGGAAACCGCCGCCGACCTCGCCTTCGCCCTTTCCCACGTCACCCATCTCTTCCACCCGGAAACCATTGTGCTCGGAGGCGGACTCTCTCTCCTGGGTGAACCGCTCAGGGCCGCAGTGGCCAAAAACTTGGAGCCATGGGTCATGGAGGTCTTCCGACCCGCTCCCGTCATCCGAATCGCGGGTCTGGGTGAAGATTCGGTGCCCGTCGGAGCCCTCTTGTTGGCGGCGCATGGTGCGGCCACAGGTTGCAGGCCGGAGCGCGGCGTTGACCTCAACATTCCCCACCAGCTTCTTCCTCTCCCTGCGAAGAATGAGCGGGGAGAGGGGTAGGCTGAGCATTCCCCTCCCTCCGACTCTCTCCCCACTCGTGCCTCGCGGGGCGAGAGGGAAAACGGTGGGATGCCCGTGCTCTGCGATCGGCCTGTAAAGGAATTTCACTCTGCCAGGTCACACCGGGAGGCACAGAGACACGGAGCGAAAGCATCCGAAGCCCATTTCACTCACGGGGTCATCGGTTCAAGGATGCTTCTCCATGTTCATTCCGCCGTCGCTCCGTGAGAACCGTTGCGCGTTGGCCCCTTGACGTGAACAGCCTACGGGCGCTCCGACAGAACTCCGCTCCGCCCTTTGCGTCCTTCGCGGCCTCTGCGTGAGGAAAAGCAAAATGCCTCACCCCACGGCCGAAAGACTCGCCGCCCGAAGGGCTGCGCCGCTTGGGCGGTTCTGGCGTGGTTGCTCCTCGGTCACAGACCGCTGGCGGGTAGGCTCCCTCGTCGCGCCGAGCCAGAACCGCCCAAGCGGCGCAACAAAGACCCACCCAATTCATGAACAGCACACTAATCGAGGTAGCGGAAATCGCCGCTGGCGATGAGCGCGTGGAGCAGCTCCGTCCAGGCTTCGTCACGAGTCGCCTCACCAGACTTCTCGAGGTGTCGCAGGGCAGTTTCTTGTTCGGCATCCTTCGGAGAGCGCCCGAGTGTGGCGCGGTAGGCGAACCGGACGCGTGCCGGGTTATCGCTGGCTGCGTCAAATGTTCGCCTCGCCGCGGCGCGCGCCTGGCTGCGCACCCAGGGATCATTGAGCAGAAAGAGCGCCTGCGTGACGACCGTGCTGGAGCTGCGTTTTCCGGTGACCAATCCAGGCGAGGGAAAATCGAAGGCCTCAAACAATCCAGGAAGGGCGTTGCGGAAGACGGGGACGTAAACGCTCCGGACAGCTCCCGTGAATTGATAACCAAAATCGGCGGTCAACGTTGCGGGATAGGCCGGCCCACCGCCAGCCAGCCGAAGTCCTCCGCTTGCCGTCAGGATGGCGTCTCGCAAGGCCTCGGCCGTAAGCCGTCGGCGATGAGCATGACGGAGCAGTCTGTTTTCCGGATCAGCCATGCTGCTCGATGAGTCGGCGGAGTTGGCGGATCGGGGCGCGTTCCGAGAGGGATGCGAGGAGGCCTGCTGATAAGTGCGCGAGAGGACGATTTCCCGCACGAGCTGTTTGGTGCTCCAACCGTGTTGGATCAAACGTGCAGCGAGGTAGTCGAGCAGTTCCGGATGCGAAGCGGCCTCGCCGGTGATGCCAAAGTTGTCCGGCGAACGAACCAGACCTTCTCCGAAGAGCCAAAGCCAGACGCGATTGGCATAGACCCGAGCGGTGAGCGGATGAGCCGGGCTGGCGATCCAATCCGCGAGTTGCCGCCGACCGCTCTCAGTCGAGGGCAGATTGGGCGGCGCCATCGTCCGGCCCAAGGTCAGGAATCCCCTGGGCGCGAGCTCGCCCAATTGGTGAACGCTGCCGCGGATGTGGATGCGAGTGTTCTCGAATGGGCCTGCTTCGCTCACGCCCATGGTCTTGGGACGCTTGGGGCCGGTCTCCTTGATCTGTTTGAGCCGGGCTTGAAGTGTGTTCACGTCGGGAGCCTTGGGCTCCGGAGTGACCGGGAGCGGTCGACTGGATGCGGCGCTGTCCTTGGCGAATCGAGCGACGGACGGCGCTGCGGCATCGAGGAACTGCACGGCGTCGGCCGTGACATGGCCTCGGGTGTTCTCATTACTGACGAGCACGTAGCCGAATCCGTTGGCCTCGAAACGGAATTCGCCAAGGGAGACGAAGCGACCGTCCAGCAAAGGCGGTTCTTGTTGATTGACTCGCACGAGCGTTTCGCCGTCCGCATGGAAGATGGTCACAGGCACCTGGGTCGCGCGACTGGTTCCTGGCTGGTAGGCAAAGCGAACTTCGTAACGACCTGCCTTGGTGATCTCGGGCGCAAAACTCAGCGTCATGCTCCCTTTGCTTTGCTGATCGTCGTGCAAGTAACCGTCACCGATGTAGTGGCGCGAGTAAGTCGAGTGCTTCCAATGGCCGACGGCCTTCGCCTGCGCGCTGTCCACCACGAGGCCCGGAAGTTGGTTCGGAGGAACGACGCTGGGTCTCATGGCCGGTGACGAACCGGTTCCACCAACCGCGCCCGGGCCCGCGGCGAGCTTTTTGGCGGATTCCTTGGCGGACGCGATTTCCGCCTCGAGTGCGGCGATGGCGGCTTCATGCCGGCGCAGTGTTTCCTCCTGGGCCGGTTCAACGGGGAGCGGGAACTCCAGCCACTCGGAGACATTGGCGTGCTTGAGAAGGCGCGCGTTCCGCAGAATGCCGGCCATGGCGTAGTAATCGCGCGTGGGGATGGGATCGAACTTGTGATCGTGGCAACGCGCGCAGCCGATGGCCAGACCGAGGAACGCCTTGCCGACCGTGTCAAGCTGTTCGTCCACGACGTCCATGTCCAACTGTTTCTTGTCCTGCTCTTCGAGGTTGGTATTGCCCAGCGCAAGGAAGCTGGCGGCGACCCTCTGGCGGTGGTGTTGATCGCGTGAGTCATAGGGCAGCAAGTCGCCCGCGATCTGTTCGCGGATGAACTGGTCAAACGGGGTGTCGCGATTGAACGATTCGATGACGTAATCCCGATACCGCCACGCCTCGCGAAAAATGAACCCTCGCAGAGTCAGGGACTCGCCATAGCGCGCCACGTCCAGCCAATGCCGGCCCCAGCGTTCGCCGAAGCGAGGCGAGGCGAGCAAGTGCTCGACGAGGTTTGCCGTGGCCGCCTGGCGATGGGCGGCGGCCGAACGTTCGAAGGCCGTGAGTTCCGCGGGTGAAGGGGGCAGTCCGGTAAGATCAAAATAGAGTCGGCGGCAAAGCGTCGCGGCGTCCGCAGGTGGCGCGGGCTGGAGTTGGTGCTGCTCCAGCTTGGCCAGGATAAACCGGTCGATGCTGTTGAGAGGCCACGCCGAATCAGAAACCGCCGGTGAGTTCTTGTCCGCGAGGGGCTGAAAGGCCCAATGATTGGTCGGCGCCGCGGGAGAATCGGGCAAAATCGGCTCCGAGGCCGTGCTCCACACGGAAAGGACGGAGGCGATGAGCGCGATGCAACGGGAAATCCCGATTCTCATGAACATGGAGGATACTCGGTGATTCCCCACGAAGGGAAAACATATTCGCCACGCGTCCCGTGCATCCCGATGTTGTTGGTAGGGCGGGCCTGTCCCAGCCCGCCGCCCACGGAATGCAAAACATCATGCTCCGGCGGCGCGCCGGGACGGACGCGCCCTACCTGCATCACCGGCAACATCGGGATGCACCGCCACGCGTCGTGCTTGAACCTCCGGACGAACTTGATAATGAAGTTACTCACCGTTCCGCATCCCGGCCCGGCGAAGTTCTTTTGCTTAGAACGGCCATTGCCCTTCCTGAAACTTCGCTCGGTCCTGGCGATAAACCATTCCGACTCGCCGCCCTGACCGCGACGACGCGTGGAATCGCCGAACGCGCGCCAGGCAGCAGGGCTTGGCCTGGGCCTACGAACACAGAGGCAGGCGCGATTGTAGGCCGCGTGCCCTCACGCGACACACGGTCGCGGATTCAAGCGCAGTATGAATTATCCGGGCTCGACGGCGGGGCCGGGCCACGGATTGAGGGGTAATTGAGTTTCGGATTCGAGGGCGAGGAGTCGATTGTATTTCGCCAAACGCTCCGATTGCGTGATCGACCCGATCTTGATTTGGTCCGCGTTCCAACCCACCGCGAGGTCGGCGAGCCAGTGATCTTCCGTTTCTCCACTGCGGGCGCTGACCGTCACCTGCCAGCCGGCGTGGCGGGCAATGTGAAGCGCTTCGAGGGCTTCGGAGAGCGTGCCGACTTGATTGACCTTAAGCAGCAATGCGTTGGCGGCTTGAAGGGCGACCGCCTTGCGGATGCGATGGGGTTGAGTACAGAGCAAGTCATCCCCGACGACCAGCGACCGGTCGCCGATGGACCTTCGCAGAGCCGGCCAATGAGGCCAGTCATTCTCCGCCAACCCGTCCTCCAAACTCACGATGGGATACTCGTGGACCCAGCGTTGATATTCTGAGATCAGCGCCTCGCTTTCGAGTTCACGGCTTCCCCAGCGGTAGCGGGTCTGATGGTGGAAGTGACTGGATGCGGCGTCGATGGCCAGCGCCATGTCATGCCCGGGCCGCAAGCCCGCCCGCTCGATCGCGGCGATGGCGTCGGTGATCATGGCTTCGGCTGATGGAAAGGGCGGTGCTTGGCCACCTTCGTCCGCGCGGAGGAGCCGGGTCCCGTATTTTCGGGCGAGGTCATCGGCGGCGGCATAATACACCTTGTGACACATGGAGAGCGATTCGTCCGTGTCGCGGGCGGAACTCGGCACCATCAACACGTCTTGGAGCGGGCACTGACCGCCTGCATGTTTGCCTCCGCTGAAGAGATTGACCGTGAGCCGGGGGAGATGGCGCGGCGAGGTGCCCGCCAGTTTCGCAAAGTAGGCGTAAAGCGGGAGGTCGAGCTGAAAGGCCGCGGCGCGAGCAAAGGCCAAGGAGATGGACAGGATGGCGTTGGCGCCGAAACAGGACTTGTCGGAGGAACCATCAAGTCCGATTAGACTCTGATCGAGTTGTTCCTGATCCAGGAACTTGCGATCGCGCACGCCGTGAAAGAGGGGGCCTTCCACATTGGTGGTGGCAAGCTGGCAGCCGAGTCCGCGGTAGCGGGCCGGGTCTTGGTCGCGGAGCTCTTTGGCCTCGGCACTGCCGGTGGAGGCGCCGGAGGGAACGGACGCCTCGCCGCGTGCGCCGCTGGCGAGGGTGCAACGGGTCATCACGGTGGGGTGGCCCCGGCTGTCGAGGATTTCCCGCGATCGGAGTTCGGTGATCTGAAACATGGCCTGAGGCTAGCGCGTCAACTCCCGATCCAAAACCTGAAACCATTCAGGAACGGAGGCGGGTGGCTGTTCGAGGGCGCGGAGGGCCAGATCGCGCTGGCGGGCGCGCTGAGCGTGATCGAGATACTCGAGCGGCGAGCGTCCGTCCACACGCGCCAGCAGGCATGCGAGGTGATGGCGGACCACTCGTGATTCGAAGGCGGGATCGGCCGGCAGACCGGGGGTTGCCTCGAGATAACTTTGCCAGAACCACCGGTGGCCGCAGAGAAAAAGGGCTCCATCTTGGGGGCGATGAATGGCTTTGGCTGTCATATGAGTGAGCGCGAATCCGAGATCGAAAGCGGGGTCGCCCCAGTGCATGACTTCGTGATCCAGGAGGATGAGGTGTTCGTGCCGGACCAGCAGGTTCTTGGGGCTGTAATCTCCGTGGACCAAACACGACGGCGAGGCGAGGCATTCCTCGATGAGAGATTCCATGAAGCGGTGCGTCTTCGTTTTGCCGGCCGCGGTTCGGTAGTAGGGATCAAGGCGGAGGGAATGGAAGAAGCGGCGATCGGCGAAAAGGGGTTCGAGCTTGTGACGTTGTTCGCGGCTTTGGCAGTGAAGCCTCCCGAGCAGGGAGCCGAATTCGCGCACGAGCGCGGGAGAGATGTTTCCGGCGAGCAGCGCGGCTTTCCAATTGAGATGAGGCTGCGGGATGGCGCGCATTCCCAGGAGATGGAGGGTCGGATCTTCGAACAGGAACTCAGGGGTGGAGGAAGCGCCGAGGAGCGAAGGAAGGTGTTGGAGCGCGAGGGCCTCGCGGTGAATGCGGGCGGGATCCGCGTGCCAATCGTCCTGAACCCGGAGTTTGGGCAGGGATTGCTTGATCACCCACGATTCGCCTCCCGGCCGATGCAGGAGGAGGGTGCGATTGGAAACGCCACCCGTGAGGAAGCTGATGGAGGGAGATTCGCACCGCGGAATAAGTTCTCGAAACCTGAGGTAGTCGATCAGGTTTTCGACGTGCTCTATGTTCATGTCGGTTCCTGGAAAGATGGTGGGAAGCGGAACGCTGTCAATTCGGTCGTTGACACAAGGGGCTGCGCACCATTCCTACTGGATCCAGCGGATCGATCAAGCATGCCGGGATGAGAATCATCATATCCATGAAGAGCAGGACTGCCGGGAGACAAGGAACGAGGAAGCCGGCGATCGGCTTTGCGCAGAAGGGAGTCGAAGATGCCTGAGCTCGCGGAAGTGGAATATTACCGGCGCCAGTGGGATCCCGGCTTGGGCGGGAGGGTCCTGGGCCTTGAGCTAAGTGTGGCCAAACGTGTCTTCCGCGGGATGGACGGGACCCAGTTGGAAGGGGCTTTGAAGGGAAAACGATTGGAACAATCGCACTCCCATGGGAAGCAGATGCTTTTTGGGTTTTCCGGGGGATGCTGGCTGGGAGTTCATCTGGGAATGACGGGTTCATTGCGCTGTGAATCGCCAGCTTATGCAAGGTGCAAGCACGATCACTTGATGTTGAAGCAGCGCTCGCGATCCCTGGTTTTCTCCGATCCGCGTTGCTTTGGCCGGTTGCGCTTTGAGCGAAGTTCGGGATGGCCGGAGTGGTGGTCGCTTCTGCCGCCCGCACCCCATAGCGAGGCGTTCTCCTTCCAGTGGGTTTGTGACTTTCTGCGTCGGCGCGCGCGCACTCCACTCAAATCTGCATTGTTGGACCAAGCAGGATTTCCGGGCGTCGGCAATTGGATGGCCGATGAGATTCTGTGGAGGGCTGGAATGCATCCTCGGACTCAGGCGGCCCGTTTGGGAGAGAAGGAACTGGCGACGCTTTGGAGGCAGACGCGGAGTGTAAGTTTGGGAGCCTTGAAGCATGTGGCACCCGATTTTTCAGATCCGCCTTCGAGTTGGCTGTTTCGGCACCGCTGGAAGCAAGGTGGATGCTGTCCGCGCGATGGGAAACCCTTGCAGCGGGACGTGGTGGGAGGCAGGACGACCGTTTGGTGCGAAAGGTGCCAGCCCGGGTGACCCCCCATGCCGCAGATAAGCCTGGAAACGGCGATTCAGCAGCGTCGAGCTGCGCAAAAGCTTGAACGTCAGAGGCCTGCCGAAAATTGAGGCGGATCCGCAGGGTGATCCATCGAAACTTGAGAACCGTTTTCCGTCTCGCCCCGCGAGGCACGAGTGGGGAGAGAGCCGGAGAGAGGGGAATGCTCAACCTACCCCTCTCCTCATCCTCTCCCCGCTCATTCTTCGCAGGGAGAGGATGAAGATTTTCAGGCCTGTCCGCGCGCTGCGGCTGGTCTCCGACCCAGCCGCGCTCCCTCGTTCGTCCCGGCGGGACTGTCCTGCGCCGGCTCCGCCCTGTCCGTTCGCTCTATTCCACCGATAACAGTGAAGAACGCATTGTGATCGTAACCTGATTGTCACATTGCTGACCTTTGCGTGTCACTCCCTCTCACTAGCTTGCCGGCATTCGGTGCAACTACACGAACCATGAAAACGACAAGAACGAGGATTGCGATGGCCGCGCTGCTGGCTTCGGCGGGTGCCGCGATACCGGGCGCTCAGGCTCAGTCGGCTGACGCGCTCATCGACAAACTGGTGGAAAAGGGGATCCTGAATTCCAAGGAAGCCCAAGAACTGCGAGACGAGGCCGACAAGGGATTTACGACGGCCTATTCAGTCAAGTCGGGTCTACCCGACTGGGTGACGGCGTTGAAATTCAACGGGGATATGCGCGGCCGATTCGAGGGATTCTACGCCGAGAATCCCGCGAGCGTGGATCGCCATCGCATGCGGTATCGCCTGCGATTCGGTGTCACCGCCAATCTTCAGAATGACTTCGAGGTGGGTTTCCGCCTCGGATCCGGAGACTTGGATGGAGCGGCGGCGGCGCTGGGATCCGGCCTTGATCCCATTTCAAACAACCAGACTTTTCAGAATAACGCCTCCAAGAAGGGCATTTTCCTGGATTTGGCTTATGCCAAATGGTCGCCGCTGCACACCCCGGACTGGAGCGGCTCCGTCGCTTTAGGGAAGATCGAGAATCCTTTCACAACCTCGGACCTCGTCTTCGACAACGATTACACGCCTGAAGGGGTGGCCGTGACTCTGAGTTACAATCTCAGCCAGGACCATGTGGCCAAGTGGGCAACAGCCGGCTTTGCCTTGGACGAGCTGAGTGGGAACAGCCAGGATCCGTGGCTGGCGGGAACCCAATTGCGACTGGATTCGATGTGGAACAAGCATGTGTCCACGTCCTTCGGTGCCGGCCTGCTGGCGATTCAAAAAGAGCAAAACCTCAAGAACCGGGATGTGCCCAACTCGCAGCGGGGCAACACCCGCGGGGCGGATGAGGCACCGGTCCACGACTTCAGCTTGGTTTACGCGGACGCGGGCCTGACCTACTCCCTCGAATCTTTCCCGATGTATGAGGGGCCGTTTCCGATCAGGCTCTCGGGCGACTATCTGCGCAATATCGACGCTGCTGAGGGCAATGAAGGATTCAGTTTAGGGGTGTTGTTTGGGAAGTCGGGCAAGAAGGGGTTGTGGGATGTTTCCTACACTTACAAATTCCTGGGGGCCGACGCTTGGTATGAGGAATTCACCGACTCGGACACGGGGACCTTTTATCAGACCGCGCTGCCGAACTCGGCACTGGGAGGGGGCTATGGTGGCGGCACCAATTTGAAAGGGCACGTGGTGAGGATAGCCTATTCCCCGTTCGATTCGTTGGTATTATCTGCCAAATGGTATGGCATGGAAGCGATCAACGAGTCGCCGGCGGACTCCGAGAGTATGATGCATCGCATTCAGGTGGACGCGGCCTGGAAGTTCTAGGCGATCCGTCGCGAAACCTATTTGGAACACGGGTTCAACAATCACTTATCCATTAATCATCAGGAGACAAAACATGAAACAGAAGTTCCTCATGGCGGCAGCGGTCCTGCTGGCGCTTATCCCCGTGCGTGCGGGTAACATCACGGTCAAAGGATCGGACACCTTGGTTATTCTTGCCCAAAAGTGGGCTGAGACTTACATGGGGAAGAACCCGGGCACGAAGATCCAGGTTACCGGCGGGGGCACGGGCACTGGATTCGCGGCCTTGCAGAATCAGACCACGGATTTGTGTAACGCTTCGCGCAAGATTCGCGCGAAGGAAATCGAGACTTGCATCAAGGCGTTTGGCAAACGTCCGACCGAGTACAAAGTGGCGGTGGACGGCCTTTCCATCTATGTCAGCGCTGACAACGCGGTGCAGGAGTTGTCCATGGAGCAGTTGGAAGGAATCTTCACGGGCAAGATCAAGAACTGGAAGGACGTGGGCGGGGCAGACGCTCCGATTACGGTGTACAGCCGAGAAAACAGTTCCGGTACTTACGAGTTTTTCAAGGAACACGTTCTCAAGGGCAAAGATTTTGCCTCTTCGGCCCAGACCATGCCGGGGACGGCGGCGGTCTTGCAGGCCGTGGCCAAAGACAAGCGTGGCATCGGGTACGGCGGGGCGGCCTACGGGGCGGGTGCCAGGCACTTGAAGATTAAGAAGGACTCCGGATCGCCCGCCGTGGAACCAACCGAGGAGAGCGTGTTGAGCCAGAAGTATCCGATTTGGCGTTACCTTTACATCTACGTCAACCCCGCCCTGGACAAGGGTGAAATCCGTGATTATCTCGGCTGGATTCAGACGGAAGACGGGCAAAAGGTGGTGAAGGACGTGGGGTATTTCCCGCTGCCCAAGCATTTGAGGAACTGAGCGGGTGGACGCGAAGCGCACCATTGGATGGATGGGGATTCGGCGCGGCCACCGCGCGAATCTTTGGGAGTGGCTGGCGGAGAGGGTGATCTTCGGGGTATCCCTTTCGGCGATTGTGATGATCTTTCTGATCTTCCTTTTCGTGATGCGCGAGGGCCTCCCCATCTTCCTGGGGAGCATGAGCAGCTCGGCGGTCCAGGAGGTCATTCCAGTCGAGCAGATGGACCAGATGCCCAAGGAACAGCTGAGGTCGTACTTGGGGTTGTCTGCCAAGCAGTTCGCGGAGATGGATCGGGAAACGATGCAGGCGTTGATGGAGGTGAAGGTGGAGCAGCAGAAGGAGATTCCGAACGACAAGGATGCGGCGTTGAACACCACCTCCTGGCGTTACCTGCTGGGTCCGCATCAATGGACGGGATACGATAAGCCCGAATACATCTGGCAGCCCGTGTCAGGGATTCACAAATATAACATTGTGCCTTTAGTCCTGGGGAGTTTGAAGGCGACGTGCGTGGCCTTGTTGTTTTCGGTTCCCCTGGCCTTGGCGGCCGCAATTTATGTTTCCCAACTGGCCCGTCCGACGATTCGGGAATGGGTCAAACCCTGCATTGAACTGCTGTCGGGCATTCCCTCCGTGGTGCTGGGCTTCTTCGCTTTGTTAGTGATGGCCAGTGTGTTGCAAGGAGTGCTGGGATATCAATCCCGTCTCAACGCTTTCGTGGCGGGTATGGCCTTGGGGTTGGCAATTATTCCTGTGGTTTTTTCCATCGCGGAGGATGCCCTGACCAGTGTGCCTCGCAGTTACACGCAGGCGGCGCTAGCCCTGGGAGCGTCGCCGTGGCAGGCCGCCTGGCAGATTGTGCTGCCGGCGGCGATGCCCGGGGTGTTCGCGGCCGTCGTCCTGGGATTTGGCCGGGCGATTGGGGAAACCATGATTGTGCTGATGGCCAGCGGCAATGCCAGCATCATGTCCTTGAGCCTTTTCGATTCCACGCGGACGATCACGGCCACGATTGCGGCAGAGCTGGCGGAGACGGTTTTTGGAGGCCACCATTACCGGATTTTGTTCATGATCGGAGCCCTGCTGTTTGCGGTGACCTTCGTGTCGAATTTTATCGCCGACCTTGTCATTTACCGACTGAAGGCGCGCATGGAGGGGAAGGCATAGCTTGGGGGGCGAAGCCATGACGATTCCGAAAGGCGGGAATCCATTTGCCCGGGTGCGGTTCGACTACGCGTCGAACGGGTTCTCGGCGCTGACCGGGCTCGCGACGCTGCTCATTGTGGCCATTCTGTTCGTGATCCTGGGCAACATCGCCTATTTCGGCTGGCCCAGCTTGTCCTGGCGCTTTGTGACGGGGGGCACGGAAAAAGACATGTTCAATGTGGATCACGCGGGCGTGATGCCGATGATTTTTGGCACGGCGGCCCTGGTGATCTTGATGAGCATCGCCGTCGTTCCCGTGGGAGTGATCACGGCTGTGTATTTGACCGAATACACCCAGAGCAATTCGGTCATGACCCGGGTCATCCGTGGAGCCGTGAACAACCTGGCAGGGGTGCCCTCGATCGTGTTCGGGCTTTTTGGATTGGGGTTCTTTATCAACTTTGTGGGCCAAAACATGGACGCGATTCTGGGAAAGGCAGACGAGCCAGTCTGGGGGAAGCCGGCGATCCTCTGGGCCGCGCTGACCCTGGCCATCCTCACGCTGCCCGTGGTCATCGTGGCGACGGAAGAGGCGTTGAAAGCGATTCCAAACGGATTGCGGGAAGCCAGCTTGGCGCTCGGAGCGACGAAACTGCAGACGGTGATGAAAATCGTCATCCCTCAGGCCCTCCCGGGCATTATGACCGGCAGCATTCTCGCGGTAAGCCGGGGGGCGGGCGAAGTGGCGCCGATCATGTTCACCGGCGCGGCCTACTACATGGCCGAACTCCCATCCCGCTTGACGGATCAGTTTATGGAATTGGGCTACCATGTTTTCATTCTGTCCACCCAATCGCCGGATATCGAACGCACGCGTCCGATTTTATATGCCACCGTGGTGGTGTTGCTGGGGCTGACTTTTCTGCTGAATTTTGTGGCGATCCTGGTTCGGGCGCAGATGCGGCGCAAGCTGCGCTCCTTGTCCTAAATCAACGAGATCTTCCGACCCGCATGACTGATTCCATCGTGCCCAAAAGTCTGGTGCCTCGCGCCGCGGACGGCGCCGCCCCCCCCGCGTCGACGCTCATCGAGACAGAGCGGCTCTCCCTGTATTATGGCTCAACGCAAGCGCTGAAGGAGATCACCCTCACGATACCGGAGAAGGAGGTGACCGCCTTGATCGGGCCATCCGGGTGCGGGAAATCAACTTTCCTCCGCTGTTTCAACCGGATGAATGATTTGATCGACAGCGTGCGCATTGAGGGAAAGGTCTCCATCGGCGGCCAGGACATCCACGCGCCCGAAGTGGACGTGATCGAATTGCGAAAAAAGGTCGGGATGGTTTTCCAAAAGTCGAATCCATTCCCGAAATCGATTTTCGAGAATATCGCCTATGGACTCAGGCTGGCCGGGGTGCGCACGAAGTCCGAGATTGAGACTGCGGTGGAGACGAGCTTGCGGGGGGCGGCCCTGTGGGAAGAGGTGAAGGACCGTTTGCACTCCAGCGCGCTGGGTCTGTCCGGCGGTCAGCAGCAGCGTTTGTGCATTGCGCGCGCCATTGCGATCCGGCCCGAGGTGGTTTTGATGGATGAACCGGCCTCGGCCCTGGATCCCATTGCGACCTCCCGCATCGAGGAGTTGATTCTGGAGTTGAAGCGTGAGTTTACGATTGTGATTGTCACTCACAACATGCAGCAAGCGGCGCGCATTTCGGATCACACAGCCTTCTTTTATCTTGGAAAGCTCATCGAATTCGGGACCACTCGGAGGATCTTCACCAATCCGCGCGAGAAACAGACCGAGGATTATGTGACCGGGCGTTTCGGCTGAGCGACGAGGCCGGCGCGGGGAGAAGCGAAGCCATCTTATGACCCATCATTTTGAACAGGAATTGCAAGAGCTCAAGGACCTTCTGCTGGCCATGACGAGCCGCGGGGCGGCCGCGGTGGGGAACGCCATCAAGGCGCTGGTGGACCGGGACGAGGCCCTGGCGCGCAAAGTGATCGAGGACGACCGCGAGCTCGACAGGCTGGAGATTGAGATCGACGACAAGTCCATTTCACTGCTGGCGCAGGCCCCGCTGGCCCGGGATTTGCGCACCGTGACGGTGGCCATGAAGATTTCCCATGATTTGGAGAGGATAGGGGACGAGGCGACGACGATCGCGCGGCGGTCTCTCGATTTAAATCAAGAGCCCCAGCTCAAACCTTATGTGGACATCCCTCGCATGAGCGAGCTCGCTTTGGCCATGTTGCACGAAGCCCTCACGGCCTTTGTGACCCTGGACGCCGAGCGAGCGAGGCAGGTGATTCCCCGCGACAAGGAGGTGGACCTTCTGAACAAGCAATTGCAGCGGGAACTGGCGAGCTACATGGTCGAGCGTCCTGTCACGATCAGCCGCTGTTTGCATTTGATGGTGATCTCCAAGGCCTTGGAGCGCGTGGCGGACCACGCCAAGAACTTCGCCGAGGAAGTGGTGTATCTGTGCGAAGCCGTGGACATCCGCCATCCGAACGCCCCGCGTTGACTTGGATCAATCGGCGAGATCGGTGTTGGCTTCCCTCAAGTCCAGCGGCTTGATCCAAATGTTCCGATAGCGGACATCGTGGCCTTCGGCCTGCAGTTTCAAACCGCCGGGAACGTCGGTGATCCCTTCGCCGCCCTCCCTGCCACCGTCGAGGCCAGAGTTCGCTCCGCCCCAGACTTTGTGGATGGGGTGATTCACGTGGACTTTCTTGCCGTTGAAATACACGGTGACGAGAGCCTTTTCGACGCGCTTGCCGTTTTGAAAGCGAGCCGCTCGGAACACGACGTCGTAGGCGTTCCATTTTCCGGTGCCGAGATAGGCGTCGTAGGGCGATTCTGTTTCATTGATGATGGCCCCCATGCCATGCTTGGTCTTGTCGCCGTCCAGGACCTGAATCTCGTAGCGGTTTTGCAGATAAACCCCGCTGTTCCCTCCGGGTTTCATGATCAGGAATTCGACATGAAGCCGGAAATCGCGGAATTCTTTCTTGGTGACAATATCGGCGGCTCCGTACTTGCCGCCTGCCGCGGCGGGGTCATCGGTCATCATGACCGTGCCGGAGTCCACCGGATCCTCGACGATCTTCCACTTGATGGGGAGCGTGGACGCGAAGCGCGGTCCCATCCAATAAGTCCACTTCTCATCGAGCATTTTTCGCGTGCCGTCGAACAGGATTTCGGCACCAGTCAGAGGTTTGGCACCCACGCCCATGGCGGCCTCAAGGCGCAGAGGGTCGGGGAGGAGGGTGGCGAGCATGAAAGCAAGGGCCGCGAACCGGCGGGTGGAACGGGAATCGATCATGGGGCGGAGACTGACGAAATTTGGAATGGGAGGCGAGCTGGAATTTAACCTTAAAACGGCAGTTGAACGTCGTGAAGATTTGCAAAGGCCTGGATGAGAAAGACATGACGAAGAACGAGGCACTTCCATCCTCTCCACGCGCCTGGTTCCCTTCGTCGCCCCGCAGGCTGGGCAGCCTGCGCTACAGCGGACAGGGCTGTTTGAGTTACCACGACTACCCGGTCATCAACAGCCTTTGGATGCACCGGAACACGCCAGATCCCGTTCCGGAAGTGGACCCACTTCGCGGCGCCTCCTCAATCGCACGCATCCACAGGTTGAGGTGATGCGCGCGGCAGCGCCGGGACGCGGCGTTCACGCCGCTGGAGGGCGTGTCTGCAAAGGGGCATGGCAGGTTCAACGGGCCAGGTTGCTGCCAGGGCGAAGCATTCACCCAGGGCGGGCTGTGGAGCGGGAGGAGATCGCCGCGGCCGGTGGGCGCGCGCGGAAGCGCCGTGAACGGCGCGCCCCGACAACGTGCGGATGCACCGCCTGAACCGAGACGGCCTTCTTTCCCATTGCCTTGGCTCGGGCGTTGGTCAAGATCGGCTCATGCAATGTTCCTCCCTCGCCATGGGCACCGCCCTCTTGGCGTTTCTTTTTCTCGCGACCACCGGACTGTCGGCCTCGTTTGAACGGGTATCCTCCTCGGATTATGGCAAAATGCCCGACGGCGCCGGGGTGCAACAGTTCACCCTCAGGAATTCGAAAGGGATGGTGGTGAAGATCATCACTTACGGGGCTATCATCACGGAAATTCAAGCTCCGGATCGCGGAGGCAAGATGGCCAATGTCGTGCTCGGAGCCGCTTCGTTGGATGAGTATTTGAAAGGATTTCGCGGGTCGGCCGCGGTCATCGGGCGTTTCGCCAATCGCATCGCCAAAGCCAAGTTCAAGATCGATGGCATGGAGTATTCGCTCGCGGCCAACAATGGGCGAAACCACATCCACGGAGGGCGAAAGGGTTTTGCGAGTGTGGTGTGGACCGGGCGGGTTCTGCCGGCGAAGCCGAACGAAGGATCCGTTGAACTGAGTTATTTGAGCAAGGATGGCGAAGAGGGATATCCGGGGAACCTTCACGTGAAAGTGATCTACACTCTGACCGATTCCCATGAGCTGCGCATGGATTATCTTGCGACGACAGACAAGGCGACTCCCGTGAATCTGACCAATCACGCTTACTTCAATCTGGCGGGTGAAGGCCATGTGCTGGATCACGAGCTCTGGCTGAATGCGGATCGATACACACCGGCGGACGATGAGTTGATTCCGACCGGGGCCATCGCGAGTGTGAACGGCACCCCATTGGATTTCACCACGCGCACGCGCGTCGGATCGCGCATCGAGCAACTCAAGCCCAAGCTGAACGGTTACGATCACAACTTTGTGGTCACCGGAGACAAGGGAGTGCTGCGAACGGCTGGAAAAGTGGTGGATCCGAAAACCGGGCGAGTGATGGACGTCAGCACCACCGAACCTGGTGTGCAGCTCTACACGGGCAATCACCTCCAGCACGGCGGGCTCTGTCTGGAAACCCAACATTACCCGGATTCCATCAATCAACCGGCCTTTCCCTCGCCGGTGTTGCGTCCAGGCCAAACCTGGAACAGCACGAGCGTATTTGCGTTCTCGGCGCAATGATCGGGTCATTGGGGCGTGCCGCAGCAGACTCAACCCTCGGATTCGGACGCGACCGGCGGAGGCTGGGCGGGCGCGGGCCGCTTGGCGTGGATGGTGGTCCTGCTGCTGTGGCCGGTGGCTTTGCTGAACTATCTCGACCGGCAGATGCTGGCGGCGATGAAGTTCTCGGTGATGAAGGATATTCCTTCGATCGGGACCGAAGCGAACTGGGGGATGATGCTGGGGCAGTTCAAGTGGGTTTATGCGATCCTGAGCCCCGTGGGAGGCTACATTGCGGATCGATTCAGCCGCAGGCTCACGATCTGTGGGAGCCTGTTTGTCTGGTCC
Organism: Verrucomicrobiota bacterium; assembly: GCA_016871495.1. Taxonomy (NCBI): domain Bacteria; kingdom Pseudomonadati; phylum Verrucomicrobiota; species Verrucomicrobiota bacterium. Next base: position 86,599 of record VHDF01000006.1, read on the forward strand.
GCGGTGACTTGGGCCACCGGGCATGTGCAAACGTATGACGGATTGCTGTGGACGCGATCCCTGATGGGAATTAGCGAGGCGTTTTATATTCCGGCGGCACTGTCTTTGATCGCCGAGTATCATTCAGGATCCACGCGGTCCCGGGCGGTGGGATTGCATCAGATGGCGATTTATGCGGGTGTGATTTCCGGTGGGTTCACGGGTTATTTGGCGGAGGATCCGGGGTTTGGATGGCGCCGGGTGTTTGATTTCACGGGCATCGCAGGAATCCTCTATTCCATTCCGCTGGTCTTCCTCTTGAAAGATGCCCCGGCGTCGGCCCGGGCGGTCGCGGAATCGGATCCCAAGCCGGCGATGGGCGCGGCGGTGAAGGAGTTATTCGGGAACCGCTCATTTGTCTTGTTGGTGCTTTGTTTTACCTTGCCGGCGCTTGCGGCTTGGGTGGTGAGGGACTGGATGCCGGCGATTTTGAAGCAGCAGTTCAACATTGGTCAGGGCAAAGCGGGGGTCTCGGCGACGCTGTACTGGCAGGTCGCAGCCGTGCTGGGGGCCATGGGTGGAGGCTGGCTCGCGGACCAATGGAGCCAGCGAACGGAACGAGGCCGGATTTATGTGGGGGCATTGGGGATCAGCCTGTTGATCCCGGCGCTGTTTGGGGTGGGCAACGCGGGGAGCCTCACGGTGGCGGTGGTTTTCCTGATTGTATTCGGGTTGGGATGGGGCGCCTTCGATTGCAACAACATGCCTATTTTGTGTCAGATTGCCCGGCCCCAGCTCCGGGCCACAGGGTATGGCCTTATGAATATGGTCAGCATCAGTTGCGGCGGCTTCGCCGATTGGGGCTTCGGAATTTTGCGGGATCGGCAGGTACCCTTGAATGTCATTTTTGGAGTTTTTGCAGGAATCGCGACGGTTTCGGTGGTGCTGATGCTGCTGATTCAACCTTCACGCCGCGAGCCTGGGAGTGCTCCCTCATGAAATCGTTTCCCATCACTGGCTTGGTCGCGGCTACCCACACGCCTTTCCGGGACGATGGCCAAATGCATCTCGACGCGATCGAGCATCAGGCCGCCCATTTGGTTCGACAGGGGGTTGAGTTTGCTTTTGTGGGTGGAACCACGGGCGAGAGCCATTCACTGACTCTGGAAGAGAGGCTGGCCTTGGCCGACCGCTGGATGAGTGTGACGCGCGGATCGACTTTGAAAGTCATGGTTCATGTGGGTGCGAATAGTGTGGAGGATGCAAGAATCCTGGCCAACCGGGCGTCCCGGGCAGGGGCGGCTGCCTTCAGCGCCATCCCTCCCTGCTATTTCAAGCCGCGCACTCTGGATTTACTGGTTGAATGCTCGGAGAAGGTGGCCGAAGCAGCACCCGAACTGCCGTTTTTTTATTATGATATTCCGTCCATGACCGGCGTGGCGTTCCCGATGGGCGAATTCCTGGAGCGTGCGTCGGCGCGGATTCCCAATTTGGGGGGCCTGAAATTCAGCAATCACGACTTGGCGATGTTCCAACAGTGCTTGCTGGCTTGTGAGGGGAAGCTGACCATTACCTTTGGATGCGATGAGTTCTTGCTCGCCGCATTGGCGCTAGGCGGTCGTGCCGGGATCGGCAGCACCTACAATTTCGCGGCACCCCTTTATCACCGGTTGGTGAAGGCCTTCGCCGACGGACGAATGGAGGACGCACGCATGGAACAGCGGCGCTCGGTTTGTCTGGTGGCCTTGCTTTCGTCGTTCGGTTACATGGCCGCCTCCAAGGCCTTGATGGGCATGCTTGGAGTGAACGTGGGACCCCCGCGTCTGCCCCACGCAGGACTCTCAAAGGAGGCCCAAAAATCGTTGCGGCTCCGCCTTGAAGAGCTCGGGTTTTTCGATTGGATCAAATGGGATCCGCAGTAGCGGAGTCCAGGACGCATCCTGCGGACGGACCGAAGGTGGAACCGTGGAATCGGGAAGCCTGGAAACGGCGATTCAGAAGCGTCGAGCTGCGCAAAAGCTTGAGCGTCAGAGGCCTGCCAAAAGTTGAGGTGCATCCGCAGGGTGACCCATCGAATCATGAGACAGGCCTTTGCCGCCAAGATCTTGCGATAGATCGATGCGGATCAATTGCGGTTTTCAGCAAAAGAACTCCACCGGATCGGGGTGCGGAACGGTGAGTAACTTCACCATCAAGTTAGTCGGAAGGTGAAGTTGTCCGTGTTCGACCGGTCCGCTTGGTATCCGGACGTCCGTGGTAAGCGACCAGGAAGAGGACAAGCAGAAATCCCACGCTGGCGGCGAGGGAAGCCCAGTAAAGACTCCAGCGGGTGCCTTGCGGGCCGGTAAGATATGCATGCCACCAACCGGTGCCCAGGTAGCCCGCTAAATTCCCAAATCCGCTGGTGAGCAGGACCAGGAGGGCTTGCGCTCGGGCCCGCCAAGCCGGATCGATCCGTTCATCGATGTAAATCTGGGCGGTAATGAAGACAAGGGTGTAAGAGAAACCGTGGAGGGCAATGCCACCGAGGATGAAGCCGCGTTGATCGAGGGCGCACAAGGCGAAGCGCAGCACCCCGCAACTCAGTCCGGCCACGAAAATCCACTTCAACCGCCAGCGCGTGATCAAGCCGCCGAGCATGAACATGGCGGCGATCTCGGTGATTTGGCCCAGCGTCATCCAGGCCGAAGTCCGCTCCAGGCCGAGTTCGCGCAGGTGAGGTGGTGTGTAGGGGTAAAATGCCGCCAGCGGGACGTTCAGCAGGGCCGCCGTGAAAAAGACGATGCGGTGATCGGACACGCGCAGGAGATCGAGAGCGTCGAGGCCCAGCCGCTGGCGGAGGGTTAATCCTTCGGACGAGTTGGGCGCTTCAACCTTCGGAAGCCGCCAAGTCATGGCGGCGACCCCGAGCCAGATCAGGCTGCCCGCAAACCCCGACCCAGGGGAGGCGTCGGCGCCCAAGGCGCTCACAAGCCAGCAACCCGCCATCCATCCGAACGTCCCAACCGCGCGGAGCGGGCCGAACTCATGTTTGGAGTTTGCGAGCCGCGCAAAGACCACCGTGCAGGAAAGCGGCCAGGTGGGGGATGAGCACAGCGAATGCACCTGAATGGCCAGCAAGGTAAGGCCCGGTCCGGCCTTCCAGTGGATCGCGGCGCTGGCCAGGGACATTGAGGCCGCAGTGGCCAGGGCCAGCCCGCGGAGGACCTTGACGGGGGACGCGTGGCGATCGGCCATGGCTCCAAACCAAAGTGGCGAGACGAAGGCCGCGATGGCCGAGGCCGCGTAAGCCATCGGTTTTGCGGACCCGAGTTCGTGACTATCCAAAACCCGGCCCAGCGGCACGAACCAAGCGCTCAAGGCGGCTCCGTGGAGGAAGAAAAGGACGGCGAGTTCCGGGTGGGTCAGAAAAGTCTTCTTCAATGGGACGCGAGGCAGCGCTCGCGGAGTCTGGGCAACCGAGCCAGCCAATCAAGCGGAAGTTGGACGATGCCGGGCCGCCCAGGGCGGCCACAAGTTGTCGGAAAGGTGCGCGGAGCGCCGGGTCGCGGCGTTCCCGCCGCTTCGGCCATGGGTCCGCCGGCGCGTCATGTTTTGACCCTGCCATGCTTGACCGAAAATCGGTCTCCTGTCTGGAAGGCTAAGTTTGTGTGTCATGTCGAGGTCAACACCGCGCTCCGCAGTCGATCGGGCCAACCGCCGTTGAACCTTGTCCGAACCGGCCGTTTGGCCTATGAATTTCGGTGTGAGCTCGTTGCTTTCCATGCCCCGCCGCGAAGCGCTTTGGCGCCTGGCCTGCGGTTTTGGCTCACTGGCGCTGGCCGGAATGCTCAGCCCCCGCGCCCATGCCTACACGAATCCACTCGCTCCGAAAGCGCCGATGATTCGTCCGCGGGCTCGTCGCGTCATCTTCCTGTTCATGCAGGGAGGACCGAGCCAGGTGGACACTTTTGATTACAAGCCACGCCTGGACCGCGATGACGGGAAGCAACTCCCCTTCGACGACGCCCGTACCCTGGCCAACACGGGCCATCGGGGCACGGACCAACGCGTGCTGAAGTCACCGTGGTCATTCGCCCGCCACGGTGCGAGCGGACATTGGGTCAGCGAACTGTTTCCGCAGGTTGCGCGGCATATCGACGACCTCTGCTTCATCCACTCGCTTCACACCGAAGGCGTGGCCCACGGACCCGCCACGCTTTTTCTCCATTGCGGTTCGACCAACTTTATCCGACCGAGCATGGGCGCCTGGGTGAGTTACGGCTTGGGAACGGAGAACGAGAATTTGCCCGGCTTTGTCTCCATCGCCCCCCCGTTGGGAAATGGCGGCGCTCGCAATTGGGGCCACGCCTTCCTGCCTCCTGTTTTCCAAGGCACTGCCGTCGGCGTGGCCGGTCAACCGGCCGGGGCACAAACGATTCGCAACCTCTCCGGCGCTTCCACCCATGCCGCGAGCCGCCGCCAGTTCGACCTGATCCAAGCCTTGAACGCCGGCCAGACTCGGGCGCACCCCGGCGACGCGGAGTTTGAGGCTGTGATCAACGCCTACGAACTGGCCTGGCGCATGCAGATGAACGCGCCCGGCGTGCTGGACTTCGCGGGTGAATCGCACTCCACGCTCGCTCTCTACGGCATTGGCGAGAAGGATACCGACGATTTCGGGCGCCAATGCCTCATGGCTCGCCGCTTGTGCGAGTCTGGCGTGCGCTTCGTCCAGGTGAATTACGGCGACAACACTGCGAACCCCCGTTGGGACCAGCATTCCAATTTGGCCAAACACGCAGATCATGCCCGCGCCGTGGACAAGCCAATTGCGGGACTCCTGGCGGATCTCAAGTCGCGCGGCCTGCTCGAAGACACCCTTGTCTGGTGGGGCGGCGAATTTGGGCGTACCCCATACGCGGAGAAAAACGGCACCGGACGCGACCACAACCCCGGCGGTTTCACCGTTTGGCTGGCGGGAGGCGGGGTGAAGCCCGGTTTCGCGCTCGGCGCCACGGACGACTTCGGCCATTACGCCGTGCAGAACAAAGTGCATATGCACGATCTCCACGCGACCGTTCTGCACCTGCTCGGACTAGACCACGAACGCCTGACTTACACGTTCGACGGTCGCCCTTTCCGGCTCACGGATGTGCATGGACACGTGGTGAGGGAAATCTTGGCTTGAGAGCCTCTTTGTGATTTCGGCAAGGGTCCTGCGGAGAGAGATTTTGGGGCCAGCCAAGGCGGCGAGGCGGTAGCATCCCCGCATCGGGCTCTGAGGGCCGAGCCAACACGGGCCGCCGCGCTTTCCGCCCGAAAGCGGGACTCCAAACGCCCCGCCCCGGCCGGCGTCTTGCGAATTCGCCGTGGGTGAGTTCAAAGACGGTGCATCCCGATGTTGCCGGTGATGCAGGTAGGGCGCGTCCGTCCCGGCGCGCCGCCGGAGCATGATGTTTTGCATCCAGTGGGCGGCGGGCTGGGACAGGCCCGCCCTACCAACGGCTTCGGGATGCACGGGTTCAAAGAGCGATCCCAACGGTGGGCTTGATTCAGGCGGAACTCCCTCTAGTCTCCCCCCGCTCTATGACCACCTCCCGATCTTCCCCCTCGCCCACCAAGCATCGTTGGAAGTTTTTCCGTGCCGGCGGTTTTGACCAAGTCCTCCTCGAAACCGGCGCTGACCTGCTCAGCCTGGATCAATTGGACCAAAAACTTTGGGTCGCCCTGGCCTGCCCAACCCGCGGCGTCGAATTCGACACGCAAACGCTCGATTTGATCGATAGCGACAAGGACGGACGGATTCGCCCGCCGGAAATCCTCGCCGCCGTCCGCTGGGCCGGTTCTTTGCTCAAGAACCCCGATGACTTGACCAAAGGCCGCAACTCTCTGCCTCTTGCCGCCATCCAAGACTCCAGCCCGGAAGGCAAACAGGTCCTGGCCGCGGCGAAGCAAATCCTCGCCAATCTCGGAAAGGCCGACGCCACCGAAATCAGTGCCGAGGACACGGCGGATCAAGCGCGGATCTTCGTCCAGACGAGATTCAACGGAGACGGCATCGTCACCGAGAGCTCGGCCGATGACGACGCGACCAAAGCCGTCATCAAGGACATTATCGCTTGCCTGGGTGCCGAGACGGACCGCAGCGGCAAACCCGGAGTTTCCCAGGCCAAGATCGATCAGTTTTTCGCGGATGCCGCGGCCCTCACCTCCTGGACCAAGAAAGCCCAGGAACCAGGGTTCCTCCCGCTCGCGGACAAATCAGCCGAAGCTCATAGCGCGCTCAAGGCGGTTCGCGCCAAGATCGACGACTTTTTCGCCCGTTGCCGCCTGGCGGCTTTCGACAGCAGAGCCTTGACGGCGGTGAACCGGCAAGAAGCCGAGTATTTGTCCTTGGGGACCAAGGACCTTTCTTCTGGCGGCTCCGAGTTTGCCCATTTCCCGCTGGCCCGAGTGGAAGCCGGGAAGCCTTTGCCCCTTGTCGAAGGGGTCAATCCAGGCTGGGCAACGGCTTTGGGAGCATTTCACGCCTCAGTGGTGAAGCCGATTCTGGGCGATAAAGCATCGCTGACGGAATCCGAGTGGCGGTCGTTGTCGGACAAATTTACCGCCTACGAAGCCTGGCTGGGCGCCAAAGCGGGAGCGTCGGTTGAAAAACTGGGTTTGGCGCGGTTGGAGGAAACGCTCGCGGGGAAAGCCAAGGAAACGCTCGCGGGATTGATTGCGAAGGATAAGGCGCTGGAACCGGAATCCAACGGAATCGCCTCGGTGGATCGCTTGGTTCGCTACCATCGCGACATGCATCGCCTGCTGAACAACTACGTCTCCTTCACCTATTTCTACAACCGTCGCGACAGGGCGATGTTCCAGGCGGGCACACTCTACCTCGATCAAAGAAGCTGTGAACTTTGCATGCGGGTCGAGGATCCCGGCAAGCACGCGAGCATGGCGGGTCTGGCGGGCACGTATCTGGCCTACTGCGATTGTGTGCGCAAGGGATCGGGTGAAAAAATGCAAATTGTGGCCGCGTTTACGGGCGGCGATTCGGACAATCTCATGGTCGGTCGCAACGGGGTATTCTACGACCGGCAAGGCCGGGATTGGGACGCCACGATCAGCAAGATCATCGACAACCCCATCAGCATCCGGCAGGCCTTTTTCGCTCCGTACAAGAAGTTGGTGCGGATGATTGAGGAAAATATCGCGAAAAGAGCCGCGGCAGCCGATTCAGCAGCCACCGCCAAATCGGTGAGTGAGGCGGACAAAGCGAAGCCCGCCGAACCGCCCAAGAAGATCGACACCGGCACTTTGGCCGCAATCGGTTTGGTGCTCACCACGCTGCTGGGAGCGCTGGGGACCATTTTCGGCAAATTGCTCGACCTGTCCTGGTGGCAGATCCCCCTGGCCATCCTGGCCATCCTCGTGATGATCTCGCTTCCTTCCGTCGTCATGGCGTACCTGAAATTGCGAAAGCGCAATCTCGGACCCATCCTCGACGCCAACGGATGGGCGGTCAACGCGAAGGCCCGCATCAATGTTCCGTTCGGCGGCTCGCTCACCAAAGTGGCGGCGGTCCCCCCGGGATCCGAATGGTCGCTCGATGATCCTTTCGCGGAGCAAAACAACAGCTCGAAGTGGATCGTCTTTGCCGTCATCCTCGGGCTGGGCATCGCCCTCGCCTCGATCGTTTACAAGAAGGGTTCCGAACAGCAATCCGCCCCGGAAAAACCCGCCGCCGCCGCCCCCGCGAAATAAATTCTACAGGGCCGGACTATTCCTGGTGTAAATTGGCAAGAACGCGGACTTGCGCCAAAGCTCATGCCAGCCGCTCGCGATCTCGTTCTCGATCCAAAATTCAAAACCTAAAATCGCACATCCAGAGTTCCCCTCACCCTCCTTCATCCCGCTCCGGCACTCGTATTACTTTTAACCTCAAATTCCTCAGCGCAAACAATTCCTCCTCCACTCCCTTCATCCGCCTCGCTCCCGACTTCCGCTTCGGTCCGAACCGTTCCCTCATCGCTCCGAACATTTCCTCCACATACTCCCGGCTCCCAAAAATCGCTCCGTCACAGAAATACCTTACACGGCACCTCACATATTCACTCACCGGCAACCGCCCTTTCGCTTCCAACACCG
>VHDF01000007.1 GCA_016871495.1 Verrucomicrobiota bacterium
CAGATGCTGGGCGTCAGTCTCGCCACCCTCTACCGCAAGCTTTCGGACGACGAGGCCGAGTAGTTCATCGTGTGCTGTTCATGAATTGGGCGGGCCTTTGTTGCGCCGCTTGGGCGGTTCTGGCTCGTCGCGCCTCGCCCACGGCCAAAATCCTTCGCCGCAAAGGCCCACCCAATTCATGAACAGCACAATAGCGGGCCAGGCCGCATCTCGGTGCATCCCGATGTTGCCGGTGATGCAGGTAGGGCGCGTCCGTCCCGGCGCGCCGCCGGAGCATGATGTTTTGCATCCCGTGGGCGGCGGGCTGGGACAGGCCCGCCCTACCAACAACATCGGGATACACGGGCCGCATCTGTTCGACGGGCGATGTTTCCGATCGCAAGTGGAACGAAACTGAGATGGCGGAGAGGGTGGGAATCGAACCACACCCCGGCCCGTGGAACGGGCCGACAACGGTTTTGAAGACCGCGGGGGACACCAGCCACCCATCACTCTCCATCGCTTCGCGGCTTAGTCCTCCATTCAGAGATTGAACTGCCACTTCGCGCAACGAAGTAACCAAAATCATCGCCGGAATCTCAAGTCGCGCTTTGATTCGCGGAGGTCCCAAACCATCGGCAACAAGCTAATCCCAGTCCCATTCCTTGAATAAATCGGCGATAGGAAAAGTGAATCCAGGCATGAGATTCTCGCCGGCCAGCGAGGCTCCTCGACCGAGGATTTGGCGGCGGGTGGGGGAATGACAGATCTCCACAAACTCCTCCTCAGGATGAATGATCCACGCAAGCCGGCTGCCGCTGTCAAAAAAGTCATCAAGGCGGTCTTGAACTTCCGCCGGGGTGTTTGACGGCGACAAAACTTCGACCGCCAAATCCGGCGCACCCGGGAAGAAAGTGCGGCTGCGGGGTTGGAAACCGAGTTTGTCCAGACGGTCCTTGGTCACGAACGAAAAGTCGGGCGCCCGGCAATTCCGATTCCGCATCCAAAATCCGGCGTTCGATCCAAGAACCACCCCCAACCGACGTTCGTTGGCAAACGTGTTCATGGCCATGGACAATCGCATGCAGATACGTTCGTGGAAAAAGTGATTTTTGGGACTCATGATCAATTTGCCGTTGATCACTTCGTGAGTATAACCTTCTCCGGGCAATGCTTCCAAATCGGCCTCGGTCCACACGCGCTTCGTCTGCTCCAACGCCGTGCTCATAACGTAAGTGTCTAGCGCTGAGGAGGGTGCAAGTCGAGGCAATCCTTGGCATTCACGATTGCCGTTTTACCTGCATCATGGAAAGTGCTTTCGAACCCGTTTGACATCCAAAACCGTGAATGCTGAACAGTGGGGATTCAATGGCGGAGAGAGAGGGATTCGAACCCACGGTACTTTTTAGGTACTCACGCTTTCCAGGCGTGCGCCTTAAACCACTCAGCCATCTCTCCTGCCAAGCCCAGACAGTCTCGCCCTGGATCTGCCCGTTCGCAATCCCTTTTTGCTCACCGACAAGGCGAGGGGTGCATCCAGAGGTTGTCGGTGACCGGTTGTCGTGGTAGCGCAGACAGCCCTGTCTGCTGTAGCGCAGGCTGCCCAGCCTGCGGGGCGACGAAGGGAACCAGGCGCGTGGAGAGCATGGAACGGCGTCGTTCTTCACCCGCCGGGCCGACTGGCAGTCGGCGATACGGCAGGCTGGGCAGCCTGCGCCACACTGCCGACAACCTTCGGATGCGCCGCAAGGCGAGGGGTGCATGCGCAAGTTGCCGGGGCGCGTCATTCGTGGCGCTTCCGCTCGCGCCCATCGGCCGCACCGATCTCCTCCCCTCTATGACCCGCCCAGGGGTGGAGGCCTGCGCCCTCGCAACACCCTTCCCTTTTGAACTTTCCCTGCTCTCGAGTTTCTTGCCCGGGTGTTTTGCTCGACAGCGTTGGGGGGGCTCCCTAGTTTGCAACGCCGTTCAAACGCATGCCGGCCTCGATCCCATCCGTTCCTCCTGCAAAACCCTGGGATCTCGCGGTCGCCTACCGAATCTACCCCGGAATCGGACGACCCCCGCCTTGTTACGGCGATGACAAGCTGATGTTGTCCGATTTCTGCCTGCGTTCCTTCAAGCAAGCGATGGAAGGGGTGAAGGCCAAGATTTGGGTGCTTCTGGATGGATGTCCGCCCACGTATCGCCGCCTGTTCGAGCGCATGTTTCCCGAGGGCAATCTGGTCATTCAGGAACTCCCCGGCGTTGGGAATCTTCCCACCTTCGGACGTCAGATCGAATTGTTGACGGAACAGGCTGATGCGGACTGGGTGTATTTCGCCGAGGACGACTACTTCTATTTTCCCGGCGCTTTCGCCGAAATGCTGCGGCAACTTCAACGCCAGGACGGTCCCGATTTCGTGACGCCCTACGATCATTTGGATTATTATACTTCGCCCATTCATGAAGCGTATTCAAAGCCACGGCCTGCGAAGGACCGCGTGTGGCGTCCGGCCGGTTCCTCCTGCCTGACGTTTATGACGGGGCGCGAAACCTTGAGGCAAACCACCCCGCTTTTTCGCAGTTATTGCCGAGGGAACACGGATCTGGCGTTGTGGCTCAGTGTGACGCGTCATCCCACGCTTTTTCCACCCGGTGCCTTGAGGGTGGCCCGGAGGCAGCCCGGGCTGCTGAGGTTCCTCGCGCAGTCCTGGTGGTTTCATCCGGGACAAAACGCGCGGGGAAAGCGGTGGACATTGGCGGCCCCTGTTCCCACGATGGCTGCACACATGGAACGTCATTATCTGCCTCCCGGGCTGGCTTGGGATCAGATCTTCAGCGAGGCGGCATCGGCCTGGTCCATGCCACCCATCCCGGCCGGAAAGGCCTGCGCTTAAGATGGGCACGAATCTGACTGCGGAGACGCATTCCTCGACCCCTCTTTGGGTGCGGCGACTGGCGCATGGCGTCGTGGACGCTTACAACGCCGTGGTCGTCGCGCTCCAGCCGCCCTGGACGCCGGGTCCGGCGGTGCCGGAGCTTTTCGAGATTGCGGAACGGGCGAGGAGTTTGTCCGACATCAGCGATCATTTGGTGCCATTGTACTATGAGACGCTGGAGCTTGCGCCCAAGCTCATTGTCGAGTTGGGAGTGAGAGGCGGGGAAAGCACTTTTGTGTTCGAGCGGGTGGCGCGCAGAACGGGCGCGGCGTTGGTCAGTGTCGATCTGGAGGATTGCTCGAAGGTGCTCGATTACCCGAGGTGGAATTTTGTCCGAGCCGACGACATCGAGTTCTCCCAGCGTTTTCCCGATTGGTGCCGGGAAAAGCAATTGCCGGCGGAGATCGACGCGCTGTTCATCGACACCAGCCATGTTTACGAACACACGCTGCAGGAGATGAAGTCATGGCTGCCTTGGGTGGGGGCGCGCGGCAAAGTCTTTTTTCACGACACTAATCAGCGGCGCTTTTACTGGCGGAGGAATGGGACGGCCGGATTGGGATGGTGGAACGAGCGCGGGGTGATTCGAGCCATCGAGGATTACTTCGGGCGCCGTTTCGATGAGCGCCGCGATTTCGTGGATGCCGCGGGAGGCTGGATGATCCGGCACACGTCGACGTGCTCCGGCCTGACCATCCTGAGCCGGATCCCCGGGGCGGACGGTTCCGGCCGGTGACGCGACCGCCGGGGCTTGCATCCGGGCCCAGTGACTTTCATCCTGGGGCCGCTATGGAATCAGCTGGGAAAACATGGACGGAGTTGGTCCGGATCCTTTCTTCCGACCGCGTGTTGACAGCGCGAGAGGATTTAATCCCGTATTCCTTCGATGGGACGGCCGCTTTGACTCAGGCTCCGGGCGCGGTGGTCTTCGTCGAGACGGCGGATGAAGTCGCGGCGATTCTGAAGTGGGCCAACGCGGAGAAGATTCCCATCGTCACGCGCGGATCCGGAACGGGATTGAGCGGGGGAAGCCTTCCGGTTCCGGGCTGTGTGGTGCTTTGCACCGTGCGCATGGCGAAGATTCTGGAGGTGGATCGAGCCAACCTGACGATGCTGGTGGAGCCGGGGGTGACGACTCTGCAGGCGGCCGACGCGGCGTCCGCCGCGGGACTGTTTTATCCGCCCGATCCGGGATCGATGCGGATTTCGACCATCGGCGGGAATGTGGCGGAAAACTCGGGCGGCTTGCGTGGCTTGAAGTACGGCATCACGCGCAATTACGTGATGGGACTGGAGGTGGTGTTGCCGGATGGGGAGGTTTTGTGGACCGGCAACAAGTGTGTGAAGGATGTGGCCGGTTATTCACTCAAGGATTTGTTCGTGGGATCCGAAGGCACCCTCGGGGTGATCACGAAAGTGCTCTTGCGTCTCATTCCCAAGCCCGCGGCGAAGAAGACCATGGTGGCGACATTTTCGTCCATGGAGTCGGCGGCGCAAACCGTGTCCGACATCATCGCAGCTCAGATTATTCCCTGCACCCTGGAGTTTCTGGATCGAACGACCATTCATTGCGTCGAGGATTACGCCAAAGTGGGGCTGCCGCTGGATTGCGAGAGTTTGTTGTTGATGGAGACGGACGGGCATCCAGCGGCGGTAGCGGAGGAGGCGGCGCGGATGGAGGAATGCGCGCGGAAGAACGGTTGTTTGGAAGTGAGGGTGGCCAAGGATGATGCCGAGGCCACGCGTTTGGCGACGGCCCGACGCAGCGCCTTCTCGGCCTTGGCCCGGGTTTCTCCCACCACGATCTTGGAGGACGCGACGGTGCCTCGAAGCGAGTTGGCCCGGATGATTCGGTTTGTCGAAGCGGTGGCCAGGAAGTATCGCCTGCGGATTGGAACCTTCGGTCACATGGGCGATGGCAATCTGCATCCCACGTTTCTGACGGACGAGCGGAACCATGAGGAAATGCATCGAATCGAGCAGGCGTTTCACGAGATTTTTGAGGAAGCGATCCGGCTGGGAGGAACCATTACCGGGGAACACGGCGTGGGGGTGGCCAAAAAATCGTTCTTGCCGAAGTTCGCCGGGGACACGCAGATGCGAGTGATGCGTTGCTTGCGTCAGGCGCTTGATCCGAACCGGATTTTGAACCCAGGCAAAATGTTTGACTGAGGGCTGGCCATCCGGCTGGTGATCTGCTCGAAGCTCACGGCGTAGCCTTTCCCGTCATGCCCGACTCCCCCCAGGCCGAGCGAAGTTCGGAGAAGTCCTTCGTCCGATGGGTGGAGTATGCCAGCGCGCTCTGTTTGGGCGGGATGGGTGGATTTCTGGTTTCGCTCCGGCAGGTCAATCCCAAGCTTCGGTTCGAAATCGACGCGCTTACGGTGCTGTCCGGGCTTGTTTGCTTTGTTGGAACGTTGGTGGCGTGGAGATGGATTGAAAAGCAAGGCGGGGATACTCAGGCGGGAAAACGGACCCGGAGGGTGGCGGCTGGGCTGGTGGTGCTGGTGGCATTGGCTTTGGCGTCGAGTTTTCTCTATTCGCTCAAAGACGTTTCTGCCGAGAAGCGCCATGATTTTTTGGTGGGCACATTTTGCGCCCTTCTTGTCTTGGCGGTGGTAGGATACGTGATTCGCCGCGTGGGGAAATTCCTGGAAGACCCGCCCTCGGAATAAAAAAGGTCCGGAGCGGGGCTCCGGACCTTTGGGGATTCGGCTAAATACCGGCTGCGCTCCGATCAGCGGATGGGAACGAGGCCGACATTTTCCTTGTACCAGGCCATGTCGAGCTTGCCGGCGGCATCAAAGTTTCGCACGGGGACGGAACTGTATTTCACTTTATATTTCGAAGCGGCGCTCAACCACTTGTGGATCTCGGCATGGCCATCCGCAAAACTGAACCCACAAGCGCCATTGTGGTAGGAAGCGGGGACGTCTCCCCACTGGGATCCATTGTGGTCGGCAATAAAAAAGGCGTCATTGATCGTATCGGGATGTTCGTCGAGGGTCAGCCATGTTTTGGTGGGCGACACCACGTCGGACACCTTGAGGAACTGGCGGAAGGCGCCGTTAAAAGCCCAACTGGCGCCGCGGGCACTGTTGTCGTTGGCATCATTGTTGGAGCGTCCGAAGAACGCGTTCATGGACATGCTGCGATTGCGTTGGGGGAAATTGGCCCGGCGTTGGGTGGGACTCAGGTAGTTATCCGCAGGGCATTTGTAGATGCCCACAGCCCCGGCGGTGTACGGCCCGAGCACCCCATTGCGCACCCACAAGAGGTTGGTGACGCTGACTGAGTCGATGTCCGTGCCGGCGGACCAGGTCATCACGTTGTTGACCCAGTTGTTGAATTTCTTGGACTGGATGGCTTCCTGGGTGCCGGGGATGGTGAAGTTGTTGGCGCAAGCATCGTTGAAGTCCCCGGCATAGAGCGTCCAGCCGGTGACGAGTTGCTTGTTGTTGCTGAGACAACTGATGCCATGGGCTTTGGTTTTGGCCTTGGACAAGGCCGGCAAGAGCATGCCGGCCAGGATGGCGATGATGGCGATGACGACGAGGAGTTCAATCAACGTGAATCCCCGGCGGGAAAGGAAGTTGGAGGTGGTCGATTTCATAAGCGTTTTCTGGAGGGATTTCAAGGTGCCAAAAATCTTCGATTTCTTCAATCGTATAGAATTGCCGTGCATTTCAGCAACGCGACTTTCAGGGCACACCTCGCGCACAAAGTGGCTTTCGCGGAAGGAGTTTGAAACTTCCGGGTCAGGGGTTTCAAGCGCAGAGGCTACCGGTAAAAGGGCTGCCATGTCAGCCAAGCCGGACCATAGTGCGGAAGGGGCTTGCCGTGTTCCCAGGCTCCAAGGTCGGGCCCTTTTCCCGAGTGGTCCTCATTGACCGTGGGGATGCGCACTCCGGCATCAATGACGGGGGATTCCGATTTGAGGCTGAAATCCAGGTCCATCGCGTGGTAGAGGGTGTGACGGTGTTGGGGATCTGGACGCGACAGCCGGGTGAAGATATCGTAATCGATCTCCCGGGAATGCGCTTCCTGTCCGGTGCCAATTTGCAGCTCGCGCAAGGTCGAGAAGATGCGCCAGGCCCCCGGGGAAGGTTCATAGATGTTGGAACCCGGCTTGGGTTGAAAGAACCGGTATTGCTCGGGCGCACCCCGATTGGGGCGGTAGCCGTTGTAGTCGGAGGTGTTCCAGGAAGTCGAATGAGACATGGTCAAAATACCCCGGTCTGGAGTGTCCCGGCCCAGGAAGAGATTGTTGCGGAAATGGAGGTTGGCGGAGGGATCGGGGAGGCGGTGTTCGCTGATGATGGTGTTGTGCCAGACATAGAGGCCGGCGGGTTTGGCGCTGAATTTGAACGCCACTCCCGAAGGGACGTGGTAAAGGACGTTGCGATAGAAATAGGCGGGGCCTCCGAACACGGGTTGGGCGCTGAAGCCTCCTTGTGCCGCATTGATCCCCCGGTTTCCATAAACGCGAATATTGTGAACGCCGCCGTCGGTCTCGATGAAATCATCGTTCATGACATGCATGTCATTCCCATAAATGTCGATGGACGAAGCCCGCCGGTCTGGATCGGTTTCGGGGGTGCCATAGGTGGAAATCCCGATGGCGTCGTGGAAGTAAGCGATGGCATTGCGCGCGATGACATGGCCGGGTCCGTAAACCTTGATGGCATAGTAGCTTGTCAGCCGATGTGAACCGTAGGCAGGAACCGGCCAGGAAATCCCGCCGGGTTCCCTGGCCGCGCCGCCCCAGCCGACGAGGCGAAATCGATCTTCGCGGCCCAGGAACAAATTGTCGGCAATATAGAAATCGCGCGAACCCGCGTACTCGGTCCAGATCCCGAATCCAACCTGTTCGAAACGGCAATTCTTGACCGCCAGACCCACGGCACCGAGCACTTCCTTCTGACCCGCGAAGATCGCTACGTCCGTATTGCGGAACGTCAGTCCCTCGAACAGGTGATAGGCTGAGGCCATGACATCGAACAGTCGATGGTTGCCGTCGCCATCGAGGACGACTTCTCCATCGCCGGCGGCCTTGATCGTGATGGGCTGATCGGCCGTGCCTTTCAACGTCAGCGACATGGAGCCATCAAAGGGCGCCATCATGGGATCGACGTAGTTGAATCGTTCCGGTCGATAGAGTCCCGCGTGGAGTAAGAGCGTGTCACCGGGGCGGGCGCGGCGTTCCCAAACCACGGACCAATCGCCCAGTCCTGCGCCGTAGTAAGCTTGCAAGATTCCGGTGAACGAGGGCTCCTGCCGGGGGCCGAAGTAGTCCGGGGGATACACGTGGAGAATCCTCCCCCCGGGGTGCGCTTTGGGTTCGGCGCGCGTTCTCACGCGAGCGAGACGCGAAGTTTGTCCGTCGATGCCATCGGGATCAGACATCTCGAATCGGCATTCATATTCGGTTTCGGGGGCGAGATTGAGGATGGAACCGGCGAAGCCGTGAGGAACCGTGTAGTCGAGATTCTCCCGCCGGCGAAAGACATTCTCTCCACCGACTCGAACCAGGGGCAGTGCCGATCTCCAGGCTGTGTCGCCAAGCGTGCGGTAGTGAACCTGCACCGTGGCATTCCGATTGGCATCCCCTCGAATGGCCCACTCGAATCCCAGGTTGTGAAGGGTGGGTCGCTCGACGTGGAAAGCGCCGGCGTGGGTTCGATGATCCTCCCCCGTGTCGGCGGCTCTCGACAACGTGGACCCCGCTCCGAACAAGATGGCGGCAATGGTCCACTTGGAAACAAGCGTGGGGATGAATCGCGGGCGGTGGAAAAGTTGGAAGCGGGTCGTGAGCCCGGAGGTGTCGCCCGCGACATCGCCGGCGGGCGAGAAGAAGGAAGAGGGCATGACCAAGGCTGGCAGGAGCGATGCTGGGAGTCGAGATTGACCCGGGCGAAGATTTCTTCGGCCGAAGTCATGGCGATGAAGCCTGCCTCGGGGAGCTTCTTCCGTCGTCCATCGCACCGGAACGGCTCTTCGCCCTGGGCGTCCTCGAGCGCGGCCAACCGCTCAGACATGGAAGGCTTGGAAACGCGCAGTTTGGCCGAGGCGTGTGCGAGGCTGGCCACTTTGGCGGCGTCCCCATGGTGTCGCGGGTGAGGAGCATGCAACCCTTCGATGGGATGTTACGCCTATCATTCGGTTTTTCCGAAGTATTCAATCGGAAAGTCGTGCTTGTCGCCGCTTGGAAAACAGAGTTAAGATGGTCGAGTTATGGCTCAAACTTGGTTCAACGAATGAACGGCTCGAATGTCCGCGCGGGCCGCTGGATGCTGGGCTACGGAGTCGTCTTGGTGCTCTGCGGATTGCTGGGGTATTTCTCCAATCCGGCCAAAGCTGTGACCGCCTTGATCTCGGGGGGCCTCTTTGGGGCGATTTCCGCGTTCTTGGGGTGGCGGCTCCTGAGGGGAGCGGCGTGGGCGCGCGGCGTGGCGTTGACGACCGCGTTGCTCTTGCTCGCGGTGTTTGCGTGGCGGTCGTGGATGAGTTGGTCGTCCGTGGTCTCGGGCATGACCGATAAACTCTTCGCGGCCTGCTTGATCACCTTCATGGCACTGGCCTCGGCGGTCACCTTGTTTCAATTGTTGCGCATGGGATCGCGGGCGGGCGGTGACGGTCCCGTTTCCGGGTCTTGATCTGCCACTCGGTTTTGGAACCGTGCATCCACATGCTGTCGATGATGTGCGCGGCAGCGCCGGGGTGCGGCGTGTCCTCAAAGGGGCATGGCAGGTTCAATGGGCAAGGGTGCTGCCAGGGCGAAGGCATTCACTCAGGGCGGGCCATGGAACGGGAGGAGATCGCCGCGGCCGATGGGCGCGAGCGGAAGCGCCGTGAACGGCGCGCCCCGACAACTTGCGGGTGCACCGGTTTTGGAACTGGTGAATGGTTCGGAATGGCCTTATCGCCAGGATCTTGCGAAGATTCATCAAGGTCAATGACCGTTTTAATCCTCAATGCCGGAGTTTGGCATGACTCGGGTTCTCAGAACGGCGGTAGCAAGGGTTCCTTGTCCCACAGATAACGGTTGAGCCTTTTTTGGGGCAACCACGGATCATACGGATGACACGGATGAGTGGAGAATTCCTCCCTGTCCTGGAGTTCCAGACAGACGGTCGACAATCCTGGTTCTCATCGAACCGACTGAAAGCCTGTTTTCATCCGTGTGATTCGTGTGATTCGTGGGCAATCAACTCCCCTATCCGTAGATTTGGGGAGTTGATCCCCCCTTGACTTCAGAAGCTTCACTCGGCTTTATAGGTGGCGAACCCAAAATCCATGGATCCCGCATGAGGTGCTGTTTTCGCGGGGCCGTTTCCAACTATGAAAACCGCCATTTCCCATCTGCACCGCCGAACTGGATTCACGCTGATCGAACTCTTGGTCGTCATTGCCATCATCGCCATCCTGGCATCCCTTCTTCTGCCGTCGCTGGCGAAGTCGAAGCAGTTGGCGACCGGAGCCCGATGTCAAAGCAATCAAAAGCAACTGGGCTTGTCCTTCCTCATGTATGCCGACGACAACCAAGACCAGATCGTCGGCATGAGCACTTACCGACAGGGACGGGATTTCTGGACCGGGCCCAAACCGGTGCGGAACTTCACCGGGTCTGGCCGCGAGCGGGCCCTGGCGGAGGCGCACGAGGGTTTGCGGCAGGGCAAGCTGTTCCCCTACGCCAACGCGGTCGATGCCTGGCATTGTCCAGGAGACGGACGGCTCAAGCTACAGCCCGGCCGCGGGTTTGCCTACGACAGCTACGGTGGCGCAGGCGGTCTGGACGGCGAGGACGAAAGTAATTCGATCAAAAAATACAGCGAGATAGCGTTTCCGACCCGTAATTACGTTTTTGTCGAAGAGGCTGACGACCGGGGCTGGAACCTTGGATCCTGGCTGATCGATCCCACGCCCACGACTTTTACGTGGGTGGATGCCGTGGCGATTTGGCACAATAAGAAGAGCACCTTGAGTTTTGCCGACGGGCATGCCGTGACCAAACGGTGGCTGGGGCCCGCCATGTTGAAAGCCTCGGATGTCAAAGGAGCTTTGAAATTCGGCGCCACTGCCTCCACCGCCCTGGACAAGCAGGACATTTGGTACATGAAGTACGGCTATACCCACAAACGGCAGGCCCAGTTTGAGTCCCAATGGACGACTGTGCCGTTTCGTCCGTGAATCGATTCCTCAAAGGGGACTTCGATTCGGCCTTCGACTGATCGCAAGCGGAGCACGGTGTTTAGGCCGCCTAAATGCAAGGCGTCCACCGGCGGCATCCACTGAGGTTAGTCCATTGCTGAAGCGCCTTCAAGGTCGCGTCGCTCCGCTCCCGCGGAGCTCAACCGCTCGCTTATCACCCTCTCCCATCGCATTGCCGCGGCTACCATCCCCTGCCTCCTGATGAGAGGGGGCGGTTGCTGCTGGCCAAGGAGGAAGGAAAACCTCAGATCCGTCGGTGCAAGCCCGGAGCGAGCGCGGCCAGACCAAGCACCATCGCGCCATAAACGGACGGGAAAGCGTTAGGAACCGGAACTGTCACGAGGGGGATGCTGGTGGTGACCTTGAAGCTGCTGGCCACCGTGTGGCGCTCGGCAAAGAAGAGATCCAAGCTGTAAGTCGAACCTGCAGTCAGGCTGAGGGTGTCCAATGCAACGGAACCGGTCATCGCACCGTGGACGCCGCCCAGGTCGATGGCGAGTTTCTTGTCGATAAAAACCCAAAGTTCATCGTCGCTGCGGAATTCGAATGTTTGGCCAGGGACGTAAGTGAACGTGGTATGCAGTTCGAAAGTGAAGTGGTAGTTAGGGCCGGGGATTCCCGTATTGAAGAGCATGCCATCGATGGGGAAGAAGCTTGGTGAATCGAAAACGAACTCCCCCGAACCGGGGACGAGTTCCGTCAGGGTGATGGAGTGCGGCGTGCTGAGGTTCACCCCGGCGGTGTCGCGATACCACTGATCGAATTCGGTTGCGCCCGTGGTGGTGGGATTGCCGGCTGTGCCGGTATAGACGGGTTTACCGTCCAGGCCGAGATCGGTTTTGACGATGCCGGGGTCGAAACCAAGGAAATGTTCGAAATCCGCGTGGCCGCCTGGCGTTCCGAAGGCTTTGAAATCGCGCACGGTGCCGGTGAGCGTGACCGAGGCGGCCCGGGTGTCCAAGGCTGCGAACATTCCGAGCAGGGCGAGAAGGAAGAGAGATTGAATTTTCATAAGACGCTTTTTCGTGAATTAGTACAGATTATGCAGATTATGAATAAAACTGCAATCCCGAAAAGGAGGCTGGTCATGCAGTTGGGATTTCTACTTCCAGAACACTGTTCAAATTGGAGCTTTTGCCAGTCTTGCACCATCAGTGAGAAAAGATCATGAATGAACTCGCCATGGATGATTCCCGGCGACCGGACACCGAACGAAGGATTCGGCGCAGGGCGTGGATGCGGCGAATGATTTTCGCGCTGCCCGTCCTCGCTGCGGGTCAGGCATTTCTCCTCGAACCCACTTGGCTGAAACTGAGGTGGAGGCGGACACGCGCGGATACTCCCCGGCATCGTTTTGTTCATTGCAGCGATCTGCATCACAAAGGTGACGCGAACTACCTTTCCAGGATCGTTGCCGCCATCCATTCAGTCTCGCCTGATTTTGTCTGCTTCACCGGCGATTGGGTTGAGGAGTCTAAACATCTCGACGAGGCATTGGGACAGTTCCAATCCATCGGCGTCCCGCTTTTTGGCGTTCCTGGCAACCATGATTACTGGAGCAACTCCGACTTTCAGCGCGTCGAATCGGTCCTGGCGAAAACCGGAGGCGGGTGGCTGATGGACCGCAGCATGCCCGCGGCCGGCGGTCGCGTGCTTATTTCTGGTGCTTCATGCAAGCACTCTTGGACGCCGCCCACTCCAGCCGGGGTTCGACATCTATTCCTGATGCATTACCCGTCGTGGGCGGATCAGTTGATGCCTGCTCAGTACGATTTATTACTCGCCGGGCATTCTCATGGGGGTCAAGTGCGCCTGCCTCTGTATGGAGCCCTGATTTTACCCGGAGGTGTTGGGAAATATGAGCTCGGGATGTATCAGACTCCTGCGGGGCCACTCCATGTGAGTCCCGGTCTTGGTTGGTTCCACTGGGCAGTGCGCTTCAATTGCCGTCCCGAGGTGACGGTGTTCGAAATCTGAAGGGACACACGTTCATTCCATTCCCCAAGATTCCATGGCGGCGGCGAGAGATTGCAGGAAGCGGGCCGCCGGGGCGCCATCCAAGGCGCGGTGGTCGAAGGTCAAACTCAAAGCCATGCGGTCTTGGGCTTGCACTTGGTCTCCACAAAACACCGGCTGGCGCTTGATTTGGCCCAGGCCCAGGATGGCGCACTCGGGATAATTCAGGACCGGCGTGAAAAACTCGATCCCAAACGCGCCCAAGCTGCTGACCGTAAATGTTCCGCCACCGAACTCCGACGAAGCCAGCTTCTGATTCCGCGCCTTCTCGACGAGGGTGGCAAAGGCGGCGGCGAACTCGGGCAGTTTGAGCCGGTTGGCATGGCGGATCACCGGAACCACCAATCCTTCATCCGTGTCCACCGCGATGCCGACATGAATCTCGGCCAGTCGATGAAGACGGTCCCCGTCCCAGCGCGCGTTGAGGGCAGGGTGGTCCGGCAAGACCTGGCCGCAGAGCCACGCCATCATCACGGTGAAACTCGGCACGGGGACTTCATGAGGTGACGATACGGTTTTGCGGTGATTCCGCCATTCGACCCAACGGGAGACATCCACACTCGTGTGCAGCGTCACCGGGACGGATTGCCGGGCTCCTTCCGAAAGCCGGGCGGCAATGGCTTTGCGCCAACGGCCAAGTCCAGGTTGTGGTTTCGATGCCGCTTGTCGAACGTCGTGTTCGCGAATTCTGCCACCGCGTCCGGTGCCTGATAACTCCTCCAAAGCAACGCCCAATTCACGGGCCACCCGGCGGGCGCGCGGGGTGACGGGCGCGCGGGATTTGGAGATGGGGAAGCCGGGCTTCGTCGAAGCCTCCAGGGCGGAGGCTGGCTCCGGGTTTGCAGCCGCCATAGGATCCGACATTCCAGGAACCGGCGCCGGGAGGGCTGGAACTTCATGGGTAACCTGTGGCGCGGCTTCACCACGGGCAGATGCTCCCGGTGGGATCAGCAAACCGATGCGTTGCCCGACCCGAACAATGTCGCCGGGTTTCGGAGCGTCAGACGGCAAATGGAGAACTCCGCCGTCGAGCGCCTCGACTTCCTGGGTGGCTTTGTCACTTTCAAGCGCGAACAAGGGATCTCCGGGACGGACCGTGTCGCCTTCCTTCCTCAGCCATGCAGAGAAGGTGGCTTCTTCCATCGACCAACCCAGCCGGGGCACAAGGATCTCGGCGCTCATTCGTCGAGGAGGGAACGCATGCATTGCAGAATCGTTTCGACTTGAGGAATCACTTCCTTTTCCAGCACCGGGCTGTAGGGCGTGGGAGCGAAGGCGCCGTTGAGACGTCGAATGGGCGCGTCCAAATAGTCGAAGGCAGTGTCAGCTGCCCGCGCGGCAATTTCAGCGCCCATTCCGCACGGACCGAAGGCTTCATCCACGATGAGCAGTCGTCCGGTTTTGGCGACGGAACGTTGAATCGAATCGAAGTCCAGGGGCGAGACCGTTCGGGGATCGATGACCTCCGCTTGGATGTGATCCCGGGCCAGCATCTCGGCGGCCTCCAGGCTGCGATGGACCATGAGTCCGAGGGCGACCACGGTCAGGTGTTCGCCGGACCGGGCGACACGTGCCTGGCCGAACGGAATTTCATAATCACCGACGGGCACGTCGCCTTTGATCGCCATGAGTTCGCGCGGTTCGAGGAAGAGGACGGGATCTGGCGAACGGAGCGCGTGCATGAGGAGGCCCTTGGCGTCGCGAGGGGTGGAGGGAATGACGACGCGGAGGCCGGGGATATGCGCGTAGATGGAGTAGTAGCTGCCAGAATGGTGGGTGGCGGCGCTGTGGCCGGCGCCGACGCAGCCTCGCAGCACGATGGGCATGCGCAAGCGTCCGCTGCTCATGTATTGCATTTTGGCGATCTGATTGACCGTCTCGCCAAAGGCGTCGTGGATAAAATCCACGAACATGAAGTCGATGACGGGGCGGGTGCCGGTCATGGCGGCACCGCAGCCGAGGCCGACGAAACCGCGCTCGCAGATGGGGGTGTCGCACAAACGCTGGGGTCCGTATTTGGCGAAGAGTCCGGTGGTCGTGGCGAAGTTGCCTCCGCGCACGCCGATGCCTTCGCCGAGCACAAACAGCCCGGGCTGGCGGCTCATTTCGGCGTCGAGAGCCTCGAGCGTGGCGGCGGACCAATTCAGGAGCCGCCCCGGGGTTGATGGGGGCGGCGGCTCGGATGGGGGTTTCCGGGCTGGATCCTCGGCGTGGACATGAGTGGTCGCCGAGTCGGGGGCAGGCCAGGGCGCGGCTTCCGCTTCGCGAAGCGCCTGGGCGGCTTCCGCTTCAACTTCGCGATCGATGGCGTTGAGTTGGTCGGGGGTGGCCCAGCCTTGCTCCAGGAGCGCGGAGCGCCAGCGTTTGATGGGGCAGCGTTCGCGCCAGGCGGCGACCTCCTCCCGGGTGCGGTAGGTGTAGTCGCCCATGCCCTCCGAATGGGGGCGCGTGCGATACGTTTTGCATTCGAGGAGCGTCGGGCCTTCTCCCCGGCGGGCACGGTGGATCGCACGGGCGGAAGATTCGTGAATGGCGGCGACATCGTTGCCGTCGAGTTCGATGCCTTCGATGCCATAGGCCTGTCCGCGTTGAGCCACGTTGGGGTTGCCGGCGGCGTATTGGAAGGGAACCTCGGTGGCGAACTGGTTGTTCTCGCAGACGAACAGCACCGGGAGCTTCCAGATGCTCGCCAGGTTGAGGCCTTCGTGAAACGCGCCGTTGTTGACCGCGCCGTCACCAAAAAAGGCGACCGCGACGCGATCTGTTTGGAGGAGCTTGAAGCTGTATCCCGCGCCGACCGCCTGTAGAATGGAGGGTCCCACGATGCCGCTGGTGCCCATCAGCCCGATTTCAGGAGCGAACAAATGCATGCTGCCGCCGCGTCCGCGCGAACACCCTGGGGCTCGACCGAACAGCTCCGCAGCCAGCTCGAACGCGGAAAGGCCTTTGGCAAGGGCGTGGCCGTGTCCCCGATGTGTGCTGAACACGACGTCCTCGCTTCGCAGGTGGGAGCAGACGCCGGCGGCGATGGCTTCCTGGCCGACGTAGGTGTGGCAGGCGCCATGGATCAAGCCGCGAGCATGGGCTCTCGCGAGACCTTCTTCACATTGCCGGATGCGGCACATGACTTGATAGAGCGAGAGGCGTTCCTGTTGGGAGAACTCGAATCTCATCGGACCTGGGGATCGAAGTGAGTGAAGGTTGAAAAGAGTTGGAAGAACTGATCGCGGGAGCGCTTAGGGCTCAGGCTTGACGGAACCGCCCGCATTCACCGCCAGATTTCCGCCATCCATGGGAATCAAGGCGCCCGTGATCCAGCTCGAGGCATCGGATGCGAGCAAGACGGCAAGCCCTTGAATATCCTCGGGTTTGCCGAGCCGGCCGGCAGGGATACCGCGCAGGAATGTTTGGCGGAGCGACGGGTTGGCCGAGAGGCGCTGCTCGAGGCTCGGGTTGATGACCTGAGCTGGGAGGATCGCGTTGACCCGGACGCCGCGGCCGGCCCACTCGGTGCTGAGTTCGCGGGTCATTTGGGCCACCGCACCCATCGCCATGCTGTAGGCGACATGGCCGCGGCCCAGGGCGGTGATGCTGGCCAGAGAGCCGATGTTCACGATGCTTCCGCGCCCGGCTGACAGCATTCGTTTGCCGGCCTCCTGACACATGCAAAAACGTCCGAGAACCAAATTGCGCCAGCATCGCTCGACCTCCTCCAGAGTAATGTTTTCGGGGCGGCCGAGCACGCCTTCGCCGGCCACATTGCCCAGGAAGTCGAGATGGCTGAAGGAGCGATCAAACTCTTCGAAGAGTTGGCGGATCTGGGCGGGTTGCGACACATCGGCAGGGCTGGAGCAGGCTTGGCGCCCGAGCGCTCGGATGGCTGCGGCCGTCTCTTCTGCGCCGGCCAGGTTGCGGTCCACGGCCATGATATTCGCGCCGGCTTGCGCGAGGGCGAGGGCCATGGCACGACCCATGCCCTGCGCGGCGCCGCTGACGAGCGCGTTTTTGCCCGAAAGATCGAACAGGTTTTGCATCATGGCGGGATTCAATCCGGACGGGGCGAGCTTAGGGAGATTCGGCGGCGACGGGGTTCGCCAGCACGCCGATTTTGTCGATCTCGATCGAGACGCGATCGCCCGGCTTGAGGAAGACTGGAGGTTTGCGGGCGAAGCCGACGCCATGCGGCGTGCCGGTGAGGATGACGGTGCCGGGGACGAGGGTGGTGCTGCCGCTCAAGAATTCGATGAGCGTGGGCACGTCGAAGATCATGTCGTCGCACCGCCAATCCTGCATGGTTTCGCCGTTCAGCACGGTTTTGATCTTCAGGTCGGAGGGGTCGGGGATTTCGTCCTTGAGTGCGAGACACGGGCCGAGCGGGCAGAACGTGTCGAAGGTCTTGCCCCGGCACCATTGACTGCCGCCCCATTTGATTTGCCAGTCACGCGCGCTGACGTCGTTCGCGCAAGTATAACCGAGGACATGGTCGAGGGCATTCTCGCGACGCACGTTCTTGCATGTCTTGCCAATGACGACGGCCAGTTCGCACTCGTAGTCCACCTCATGGCTGGCGAGTTGGCCGGGCAAAATGATGGGATCGCCGGGATGCTGCACGGCGGTCGGCGTCTTCATGAACAGGACCGGATGCTGGGGAGGGGTGGCTTTGCTTTCCTCGGCGTGACGGCGGTAATTGAGCCCGATGCAAAGGATGGCTGCGGGGGCGATGGGGGCGAGCAGTTTCGCGACGTGCGCGGGTTCCGGGGTGATGTCGAAAGCGCCGAAGAGGTCGCCTTTGATTTTGAGTGCGGTGGCGTCGGGTTGAAGCGCGGCGAGGCCGGTGTGACCCGAAGTGTCCTGGTAGCGGATAATCTTCATGGAGAAGGAGCAATGGTCTTCGGGCGTCTTCTAAAGTCAAATCTTCCCTGAGGCTCGCGCGGTGGGGCAACGCATCCACAGGTTATCGGCGATGCGCGCGGCAGGGCGGCGGCGGGGCGTTCACGCCGCTTCAGGGCCTGTTTTCAAAGGGGCGTAGCAGGTTCAACGGGCAAGGGTAATGCCAGGGCAAAGGCATCCAGCCAGGGCGGGCCAAGGAGCGGGAGCCCAAGACTTGCACGGATTCGACCGTGCGCCATCGGTCCTCATCGAGCTTCGATCGCATGGACCGGAGGCTGCTCTCCTCTGCCTCGATGCGGTTCATCAATTCGGCCAGCGAAGAGCGGGGATTCATTCATGCTGAGGATTTCCTTCGATTGAGTTCAGCAGCTTTCGGACGGCCTCCAGTTCCTGTTTGGAAGCGCGCGTGTTGGAGAGGGCCTGAAGGACCAGGGAACTCGCGCTGCCGTCGAAGGCTTTGTGAAGCAGGTCCGCCACGAGTT
The DNA here is from genome assembly GCA_016871495.1 of Verrucomicrobiota bacterium. Lineage (NCBI taxonomy): Bacteria > Pseudomonadati > Verrucomicrobiota > Verrucomicrobiota bacterium. The sequence continues at coordinate 18,500 of VHDF01000007.1, forward strand.
GCTTTTGGGTTTGGGCGCGGGGGACGCGAGGGGTGAAGACATGGACGCGCTGGGAGGTATCGCGTTCGAGCAGGCCTTTCTCCGTCATGATTTGCATCATTTTGAGGGCGGTGGTGTAGCCGGGTTGGGGGCGGAGGCGGAGGACGACGTCACGAACCGTGCCGGGTCCGTGGCGCCAGAGGCAGCGGAGGATGGCGAGTTCGCCCTCGGTGGGTTTGGGGGGATCGGATTTCGCGGGCATGGCGGCAAAATGTACGAAGATATTCGTAGTGTCAACGAAAGAATTCGTAGTTGTCTCCGGCGCGCCGCCGATTACAGTGCCGTCATGCTCCCTTTCGGTGTGCCAGCGCGGCTGATGCTCAGCGCTTGGATTTCTTTCGTTCCCGCCGCCTTCGGTGCCGAGGCCCCGGCCCGAGCGCTTGAAATCGAAACGGCGGATGAGACGGTTTACCGGGACCGCCCCTACTGGTACAAGCCCGGGCATCCCTTGCATCCCGCGGACGCCGCGACGGTTCGCGCGCTTCCTGGTTTCGCGGTGGATCGCGTCCTTACCGTGCCCACGAATTTTGGATCCTTCACCGCACTGGCGGTCGATCCGCGCGGACGGCTGCTTGCGGCTTCCCAACATGAGGTGGGGATTTACCGGATCACTCCACCGCCCGCGGAGGTGGCGGGAGGCGAGACGCGCGTGGAGAAACTTGGGGGCGCTGCCCGCCAGGTTGGATGGTGTCACGGATTGCTTTGGGCTTTCGACAGCCTGTATGTGACGGTGGCGGAGGGGAATCCGACGGCCAAGATCGGCGTCTACCGACTGCGAGACACGCGGGGTGAGGATCAATTCGATCGCATCGATTTGCTTTTCGAACTCAAGGGCGGCGGGGAGCATGGTCCTCACGGTCTTGCGCCCGGTCCTGACGGACGTTCCGTGTATCTCATGGGGGGCAACGGGACGGCGTTGCCTTCGGATGTGAAAGTGCGGCGACCTGTGGCCACGAGCGGGGCGGATCGTTTGCTGCCGCCCGGTTACGAAACATCCCGGCATGCGTTGGAGGGCTGGGTCTTGCGATTTGATCCGGAAGGCGGGAATCGCGAATTGATGGCGAGCGGATTGCGCAACAGTTACGATTTGGCCTTCGATGCCCGGGGCGAGCTTTTCACCTTTGATTCCGACATGGAATGGGATCAAGGCGCGCCTTGGTATCGGCCGACACGCATTTGCCACCTCGTCAGCGGGGCCGAGTTCGGATGGCGCGGCGGGATCGGAGTATGGCCCGAGCATTACGAGGATGGTGTCGCGCCGGTGATCAACATTGGCCCGGCTTCACCGACTGGGGTGGCGTTTGGAGAAGGAACGCGATTCCCCGCGAGGTACCAGCGCGCATTGTTTGCCTGTGATTGGACCTTCGCAACCATCCATGCCGCTCACTTGCACCCCCAGGGCGCGGGATATCGGGCGGAGGTGGAAGAATTCGTCGGCGGTGTGGGGCTTCCGGTGACGGACATTGTGGTGGGGCTCGACGGAGCCCTTTATTTCGCGGTGGGAGGGCGCAGGTTGGGGTCCGCCCTTTATCGGGTTCGTTACCAAGGAACTGAAAATACGAGTCCGGCGGAGAAGCCCACGTGGGCCGAGCCCGAGGCCCGTGCCCATGCCCTTCGGAAGGAGATCGAGACTCTTCATGGGCGAGTGGATCCTGGCGCGGCGGAGCGAGTTTGGCGGCATCTCGGTCACGGTGACCGGCTGATTCGTTTCGCCGCGCGTGTCGCGCTCGAGCACCAGCCCGTGGACACGTGGAAGGGAAGGGCTTTGGCGGAAGCCGATCCTCAAGTGGCGCTGGGGGCTTTGCTGGCCTTGGCCCGGCAGGGAAGCGTGGCCGATCAGCACGCCGTTTTGGAAAGGCTCCGGGCGTTTTTATGGACTGCGGCGTCCAGCGAATGGAAAGGGAGATGGATGCGAATCTGCGAGTGGGCGCTGGCTCGTGGCGGCCTGCCTTCGAGGGAATGGCGGGAGGACTTGAAGGCGGACCTCAGATCAAAACTCATCGAGCCGGACCCCATCGTGCGGCAGGATCTGGCCCGCTTGCTCTGTTTCTTGGGCGAGCCGGCCGCGATCGATCCGTTGCTCGCCTGGATGGCCGAGGATCGAGGTGAGCGTCCGGCGTTGGGCTCCGGGTATTTTGTGCGCAACCCAAAGTATGGATTGGCGGTGCGCGACATGTTGGAGTCGGCGCCACGAACATGGCGTCTCCATTATGCTCAAATGTTGCTGTGGATTGAGCAGGGATGGACTGAAAGCCAGCACCGCAAGTATTTCGAGCTCGTGGCGGACGCTCAGGCTCGATCCCGTGGAGGACACCAATACCGTCAATCCTGGGAAAAACTGCGGGATTTGGCATTGAAGTCCGTTCCGGAGTCCCAACGGAAGGCGATGTCTGCCTTAGGACCGGCGGCGGGCGTTTTTTCCAAGAGTGCCCCGGGACCCGTGGGTCCGGGGCGGGAGTGGACTTTGGAAGAAGCGTTGAAGGTTGCGGGGGCGAGAGGGAAGACTGGGAATAAGGTTCGAGGTCGCGAACTTTACGAGGCTACCGGTTGCGCGCTCTGCCATGGGTTCGGTGGGGAGGGGGGAGGCATCGGCCCCGATTTGACCACCGTGGGGAAACGGTTTACGACGCGGGACTTGATCGAGGCTACCCTCCAGCCGAGCAAGGCCATTTCCGACCAGTACCAAGTGGTGACGTTGGAACTGAAATCCGGCAAGGCGGTGTCTGGAAGGCTGGTGTCCCGCGATGATCGAGTGTTTAGGCTGGCCGAGGATCTGATGCGTCCACTTGAGTTCATCGAGATCTCTCTGGGTCAAATTCTGAGGCAGCGGGCGGAGCCGGTGTCCACGATGCCTTCAGGTTTATTGAATCCATTGAACGAGGAGGAGCTACGGGATCTGCTCGCTTTCCTGGCCGGTTCGGATTGAGACGGAGCGGAGGGGGGGCTGATTCGATCCGTGGGCGGGAGACTCCCTCCAGGCGTGGAATCAGGGCGTGGTGTCGTGAGAGGACCACCGGCTTGTTACGAAATGAGGCTCGGAACGGTGGGGGGCACGCGTTCCGGGGAACGAGGCAGGAGAGGTTCCGGTCAGGCGGCTTCGGCGTTGGGACGGCGCTCGACCAATGGCTTGCTCTCTCCGAGCACGACGCTGCGGGTAATGGTGATCGAAGCGATGGACTCGTCGGCGGGCACTTCGTACATCATTTCGAGCATCAATTTTTCGATAAGCCCGCGCAAGGCGCGTGCGCCGGTGCCTTTCTTGCGGGCTTGGGCGGCCAGTTCAGTCAGTGCGTCCGGCGAGAACTGGAGATCCACGCCGTCCATGGCCATGAGTTTCTTGAACTGTTTGGTGAGGGCATTGCGTGGTTCGGTGAGCACATTGACCAATTGTTCTTCGGTGAGTTCCTCCAGGACGCTGACCACGGGCAAGCGGCCGATGAATTCCGGAATGAAGCCGAAGGATAACAAGTCTTCGGGTTCGAGCATCCGAGTGACGTTCGGAAGTTCCAGTTCAGAATCTGCACCGCGGGCGCCTTCGGCCCCGAAGCCCATGACTTTGTGCCCGATGCGGCGTTGGATGATGCGATCGAGGCCCACGAAGGCGCCGCCGCAGATGAACAGAATGTTGCTGGTGTCGATGCGGATGTATTCCTGCTGAGGGTGTTTGCGTCCGCCCTGGGGGGGGACATTGCAGACGGTTCCTTCGAGGATCTTCAGCAGTGCTTGTTGCACGCCTTCACCCGAAACGTCGCGCGTGATGGACACGTTTTCGGTTTTGCGGGCGATCTTGTCGATTTCGTCGATATAGACGATGCCGATTTGGGCGCGTTTGACGTCGTAATCCGCGTTTTGGAGGAGGCGCAGGATGATGTTTTCGACATCCTCACCGACGTAGCCCGCCTCGGTGAGGGTGGTGGCGTCGGCCATGGCGAACGGCACATCGAGGGCTTTCGCGAGCGTTCGGGCGAGCAGGGTTTTGCCGGAGCCTGTGGGGCCGACCAGCATGATATTGCTCTTCTCGAGTTCGACTTCCGGGGACGGGTTGTCGCGGGAGGTTAATGCTTCACCCGGTTGGGTGTCGGAGAGAATGCGCTTGTAATGATTGTGAACCGCCACCGCCAGGGTTTTCTTGGCGTGATCCTGCCCGATGCATTGGGAATCAAGCTGCCGCTTGATTTCAGCGGGTTTCAGCACCCCGAGTTGGGGGGATGACTTCTTCTGCTCGGTGCGCAGTTCCTTGTCGAGCACGCTCTTGCAGACGAGCACACACGTGTCGCAAATGTAAACGCCGGGTCCGGCAATGAGTTTTTTTACTTCCGCGTGGGATTTACCGCAGAAGCTACAGAGCGTGAGCTGCGTGGGGCGCGCCATGGCTGGGGACGGTCACTTGGATTTTTCTTCCGTCGCGGAAACAAGTTCCTTCCGCGAGAGCACGACCTGATCAACGAGGCCGTAGGCCTTGGCTTCCTCCGCGGACATAAACCGATCGCGGTCGGTGTCGCGGGCGATGGAGTCGAGAGCCTGTCCGCTGTGTTTGGCCAGGATTTCGTTCAATCGATCTTTCAGCCGCAGAATCTCGCGCGCCTGGATACTGATGTCGGTCGCCTGTCCCTGCACTCCACCCCAGGGCTGGTGAATCATGATCCGCGCGTTGGGCAGGGCGAACCGTTTCGACTTGGCGCCCGCGGCGAGCAGGACTGCACCCATGCTCGCGGCTTGGCCGATGCAGTAGGTATTCACATCGCAGGTCAGGAATTGCATGGTGTCGTAGATGGCCAGGCCGGCGGTGACGCTTCCCCCGGGAGAATTGATATACAAATGAATATCCTTTTTGGGGTCCGTCATTTGCAGAAAGAGCAACTGGGCGATGATGACATTGGCCACCGTGTCATCCACGGGGGTGCCCAGGAAAATGATGCGATCGACGAGCAGACGGGAATAGATGTCGTAACCGCGTTCCCCCCGGCCGGTTTGTTCAACCACCATGGGGACCAGAAAATTGTTTGCTGACATAGGCTTAGGATCGGCAGTTTCGGTCAGGGTACGAAGCACCAATTTACCCTGGCCACCCGGGTGGAAGGGAAAACGGGTCGGAATCAGGACCCACGCATGGGACAATTTGTCCGATGCCAGCGCAAGCTAAAGGCTCTCGGGGACAGCGTCAAGCGCGCCTCCCGGGCGCCTGAGCACGCCTCCCGGATCAGCCCAGGGGTTCGAGGGGCGCCGCGGGTGTCATGTCTGCCACTTTGCCCATGAGCCGCTCGATGAATGGCCATTGGGCGGGCTTGATTTTCCGGCGGGCTTGTTGGATCGAGAAGAACCGGGCTTGATCGACCTCCGGGAACATCTGACGACGGCCGGAGAACGGAGGCCATTCCATCTCGAAAGAAGTGGTGCTGAGCACACGGTCCGGCTCCCACTCTCCCATGAACGCCCAGGCGTGGACGGTTTTGCCCCGGTTTTGCCGGACGGAGCCGAGCGGGATGAACTCGCCCTCCGGGGGCTTGCCCACTTCCTCGGCGAATTCACGGATGGCTCCCGCGATCAATTCCTCGCCTTGATGGACCTCCCCTTTCGGAATCGTCCAATGCCCGTTGTCTTTGCGCGCGAAGAATGGGCCTCCTGGATGGGCCAGGAAGACCTCCAAAGCGCCATCCTTGAAGCGATACATGAGCAGCCCGGCGCTGGTCTTCGCACGCATCGCCAATTCTTAAAGAAGAATCCCGTTTCAGCCAAGGGGAAGCTTTCAGGAAATGAACATTTTTTTGATTCGCTTACGAACTCGCGCTCGCGTAGCGGCGAAGCGAAAGCCGCCAGAGCCTCTCCGAAAACAGGAAACAGAGAACTCCCAGCGCCAGCAATCCCACCCACTCCGCGGGGTCGTTCAGCTTGTCGGTCAAGAGTTTGACCGGCACGTTCGACACCAGCAGCACAGGCAGAACGAATTTGAAGACGATGCGGAAAGCGCCCTGAAACGCCGATTCCGGCATCCGAGCAATGTGGAACAGGTTGTAGTAACCCCAGATGATGCCCTGCGCCTTGACGGTCCAAAAACTCACGCACGCCAAAGCGAACATGAGGCTGTAGTGGACCGAGATGCCGACCCCGATCAGCACGGCGAATCCCGCCCATTGCAAGGCGGTGGGATGGAGTTGGAGTTTCACCGCCGCGTAAGCCATCACCCCGAGCCCGATCAGGGCATTGAGGAATCCCCCCAAATCGACCTGCCTCAAGGACACGAGAAAGCGCGTGTTGGCCGGCAGCAGCAGCATGAAATCCAGGCGCCCGGTATGCACGAGTTCGGAGACATTGGCGCAATTGATCAGGAAGAACGCCTGGAACGTTTGTTGAATCACCTGGCTGGCTCCGATCAGCATGACGACCTGCCACTGATTCCAGCCCGCAATCTCCTTCGTGTGCAGAAACATCACGCCCATGAAACTGAGCTGAAGGACAAACCACACGGATTCCACCACAATCCAGAGCAGGAAGCTGGTTTTGAATCCCATCTCTCGCGCCACGGAGTTTCTCCACAGAGCACCGTAGAGCGAAAGGTAACGTCGCCACCAAGCAGGCGGCGCCGACCTTTCCATGCTGGATGGGGATGGGGTCATCGAAATTCCTCGAGGTTCATCCGCCCACCGCGGTGTAGTTTCGAATGCCTCTCGCCCAGACCCAGCGTGCCAGTCCCCAAGCCGCCAACACCCAGCCCGCTTGGGCCGCCAACCCCCTCCAGAGATCGAGTCCTTGCGTGTTTCCCAAAGCGATGCTGATCGGGAAGAAGAGTTGATAGTGAAAAGGAGTCCAAGCCGCGAGTTTCGCCACCGCCGGAGGGAGAATATCGAGCGGGAACAGATGTCCGCTCGCGAGATGTTCAATCGCGAAGACGATGAAGATGAAAGTGGAAACTTCGGCGACCCAAAACGCCAGGAACGCCACCGTGCAGGAAATGAAGAACTGCAACAGCGCCGCCATGGCCAGGGAAATCATCAGTGCCAGCCAGGTCTCGAGATCCGCCGGCAAAACCCAATATTCCCTCAAGTAGATGCCAAACCCCACAGCCGGGATCAAGGCCACCGAGGCATACACGAGCCTGCCCGAAAAAAAGAGGCACAACCGATAGGGCAGATACTCGATGGGCTTGATCAAAAACTGGCTGATGCGCCCGTCCTTGATGTCGGACGCCACCTGCCAGTCGTCCTCAGTCACCGACGTCAAGGCGTCCACAAAAGTCACATAGAGGTAGTAGGAGATCATCCCGGCCAGCGTGTAGGGACCGATCGGTGTGTCGGGTCCCTTGCCGGCATAGACCGCCTTCCACAGGCTGATGGTGGCCATCAGAGGGATCAGGCCGAAGCAGGCGCGAGCCAGAAAATTCACCCGGTAAGCGAGGGTGTTTTGAATCCCCACGCGGATGACCTGGAGATACTTGTTCCAAGGGCCTCGCATGATTCCGGCGGACGCGTAGGGTGGGATTCCCGGCCAATTCCTCGCTGAAGCGCCCTCTTTTCAACTCAGCGCCGATTCCTCTTCGACGCGGCCGGAAGCGGCAGCCTCGATAAAGGAGGCCGGGTTTTCATGGGCCTGGAAAAAGAAAGAATCATGGGTTGCGGGAATGATGCTCGCCCGGACGTTGTCATGCCTCCCCAATGGGGATCAAGTGCCGGTTGAGAGTCCAAGGGAGGCCCGGATCAGCTCCTCCGGCACCTCCTGTCCCCAGATCGCCTGGCCGAGCTTGGGCGACAAGACAAACCGTACGGAGCCCGCGGTCACCTTCTTGTCCAGCCGCATGGCCGCCGTCAACTCCTTGAATTGCCTCTCGGAAAGTCGCAGCGCCACGGGAAGTCCGGCCCGCTCGAAGAGATGCCGGATTCGGTCTGATTCCGAAGCCGTCAGTCCAGCCAGAGCCACCGACAGTTTGGCGGCTGCGACCTGGCCGATCGAAATGGCTTCGCCGTGCCGATACCGGCCATAGCCCACACTGGCTTCGATCCCGTGTCCGATGGTGTGGCCAAAATTCAAAATGGCCCGGCGTCCGGTTTCCTTCTCGTCCTCCAGGACAACCGCGGCTTTGATTTCGCAGCAACGTGCGACCACCGGCTCGAGTTCGTGGGGATCTTTTTCGAGCAGTTTCTCCATCGACTTTTCAAGACGGCGAAAAAGCCGGGCGTCGTCGATGATGCCGTATTTGATGACTTCGGCCAAGCCGGCCCGGTACTCGCGCGGGGGCAGGGTGGACAGTGTGTCCAGATCGCAAAGCACCAGTTTCGGCTGATGAAAAGCGCCGACCAGATTCTTGCCTGCCTTGAGATTGACCCCCACTTTGCCACCGACGGAACTGTCCACTTGCGCAAGCAAGGTGGTGGGGAGTTGGACGAACGGAATGCCCCGTAGATAACTCGCCGCGACGAATCCCGCCAAGTCGCCCACGACGCCGCCTCCCAGCGCGACGATGAATGACCGTCGCTCCAGGCGATGTGCGGCCAGGCGGTCGTAGCAGCGCGCCACGACTTCCAGATTTTTGGCGCGTTCGCCCGAAGGCACTCGAACCAGCACGGGCTCGAATCCCGCCGAACGGAGGGAATCCAGTGTGGCTTCCGCGTAGCGGGGCGCCACTTGTGTATCGGAGATCACGGCGCAACGCTGGCCGAGTTCCAATTGGGTGCACTCGCGTCCCAACGTAGGGAGGAGTCGGGTGCCCACATGAATGCGGTAGTTGCGGCCGGGCAATGGAACTTCAAGAACGCGCATGGTCGGCGACGATGGGGAGGGTTTCAGGACTCCGGCAGCTTGGCCAGTTCGTCCCGGATCAATTGGACCAGGGGACGCACGGCTTTGGAGGAGAAGTCGAAAGCGCAGCCGGCCGCGGCAAAAAGATCGGGCAGGGGACGGGATCCTCCGAGGGCCAGGGCGCGGCGGTATTGCGCCAGTGCCTCGGCGGGACGGAGCCGGGAGTTGGACCAGACCTGCAAGGCGCCCAATTGCGCGATGCCGTACTCGATGTAGTAGAAAGGGTGAATGAAGATGTGGAGCTGGCGGTGCCACAGCGCCGCGCGCTGGGTCTCGTATCCATGCCAATCCACGCTTCCGCCGAAACGCTCCATTAAATCGATCCAGGCGGACGCGCGTTCGGAGGGCGAGTGGTTTGGATGGGTGTAAATCCAGTGTTGGAAGGCATCGACGGCGGCGATCCAGGGGAAGATCGAGACGATGCCCTCGAGATGAGTACGGCGGGAGCGGGCGGCTTCGGGCGCGGTGTAAAACGCCTCGATGCGGTCCTGTCCCAGCAGTTCCATGCTCATGGAAGCCACTTCGCAGAACTCGATCGGCGCGCTGCGATAGGCGTGCAGGTGTTCGTCACGCGTGGCCAGCGTGTGGAACGCATGTCCCGCCTCGTGCAGCAGTGTTTCGACGTCACGTTGCACACCGATGGCGTTCATGAAAATGAACGGCAGCCGCGATTCGGACAGGGTGGATTGATAGCCGCCGGGTGCTTTCCCTTTGCGATTCGCCAGATCAAGCAGTTGCAAATCACGCATCTGCCTGAACCCGGCGCCCAGTTCGGAGTCCAGACCATCGAAAATGGCTTGGGATTTTGACGTCAATTCTTCCACCTGCTGGAAGGGTTTGAGCGGCGGGCGGTTCCAGGGATCCGCCGCCAGATCCCACGGACGCAATTGGACCAAGCCCATTTGCCGCTGCCGCTTTTGGTGCAGCTCGGCGAGCAACGGAATGAACTCCTCGGCGACGGTTTGATGGAAGCACTCGCAATCGGCCGGGGTATAATCGAAGCGTCCGCGTGCTCGGAACGCGTAGGAGCGATAGTCCGCGAATCCCGCGTGGCGGGCGATGCGGGAGCGTAAGCCGAGCAACTGATCGAACAGGGACTCGAATGTCGCGGCTTCCTGGAGGCGTCGCGCGGCGACCAACTCCCAGGCCTCCTGCCGGGTCGCGCGGTCGGGTTCCTCGAGATAACGCCCCATACGCACCAGAGTGTGTTCTTGGCCGCGAAATGAGACCGACAATCCGCCCGAAATCTTTTGGTATTGCTGGCAGAGCTTCGATTCCTCTGTTTCGAGCGGCACGTTTTCCGGGCGGAAGAGTTCGACTTGAACCCGGTTGCTTCGTTCGAACACCCGGTAACGATCCTGCGGCAGCACGTTTCGCAAGGGATGATCCAGGAACAATTGCGAAAGCGTGAACTGGCGTGGCTTCAACTCGGGTTCGATCTGTTCGACGAAATGAAGATACCCCTTTTCCGCCTCGGGATCGTCGGTGTGGCAGGTCATGGCGATGTACCGCTTCGAGCCCTCTTCATCCAGCGCCGCGGAAAGTTCCCCCCAATCGAGGATCCAACGTTCAAAGTCCGCTGCGTTTTGGCAGGAGGCGGCGCGCCGTTCCAAGGTGTCGAACCAGGGCGCGATTTCAGTCCAATGCCCAAGGTCTAGATCGGTCGGCAGGAAGCAGCGGGGGACGTGGGGCGGACTTGGAGCAAAAGGCAACGTGGCGCTCATCCGGGCGAGAATGGGGATGACCCGGGTCACTGCAAGCGCGAAATCGGCTCAGACCGCCTGACGGCGCATCCGCAAGTTGTCGAGGATGCGCGCGGCAGCGCCGTGAACGGCGCGGACCGGGGACGGAGCGCGGCGTTGACGCCGCATCAGGATGGGATCACGGTTTCGAGTCGGCCGCCGGCGCGGGCTGCAAGCTGCCAGGAATTTTGGCTCGGAAGAGACGGTTGCTGGCGCCCAAATCCTCGGGCAGGAAGTAGGCGAACTCGCCCTTGATGGAGAATCCTTCGCGTCCGAGCTCCAATTCCTGAACGGGACGCAAGGGGTGGGCCTGCTTTCGCGCCGTGGATTCCAGGAAATCTTCGAACACCATGAGCAAGCTTTTGGGTTCGAGCGCGGACGGATCGCCTCCTTTGCGCAATCCCACGGCGTGCAATCTGCCCCGCAGAAATTTCCAGTCCTGCACCGCCAAGCCGGCTTGGGACGGGGCGCTGGCGTCGAAGCCGAGTTCGAGCGGCGCCAAATCGGCCGCGGTCAGTATGCGCTGAAGCACACCTTGAAAATTCCACACGAAGACGCGTTGCGTATCCCAGCTCGCCCCGAGGAGGAGTTTTCGGGTTTCCAAGACCGCCAGCGCCCCAATGTGATCGTCCACCGGGAAAGTGACTTCCGGACGCGCGAAGCCATTCGTTCTCAGTGAGGCCACGCGATAGGCATGGATTTGCGAGGGGCCGGCGCGTGTGCTGGTCGAAAGCGGCACCCACAGAATGCCTCTCGAAATCTGGAATCCCCCGGGGTGATCCAGGATCTGTTCCCCCGTGGAAGCGGCCTTGCGCGTCAGATCCCAACTGTCCCAATCGGCGCGTCCCGGACCCGTCCGCAGGAGGAGGGCGCGGCGCGGTGTGACATCGTCGCGGCGGGCGGTGACGAAAAGGTGGGGTCCGGACCAGTCGATGCCTTGTGTGTGGGCGCGAGCGGGAACACCTCGAAGAGTCAGGGGGGGCAGTGGAGTGACGGCGGAATCCAGTGTTTGACCGCGCAAGCCTGCAGATTCGCTCAACCAGACCGCCAGGACTCCCAGTACGATCCGGGTGGAAATCGTTCGGAAAAATCCACGAAGACTCATGACAGGCTCTCCGAGGCTTGGTTGACGGCGACGACCGGAGCGCGGCGTTGACGCCGGTTCAGCACTGGGCGACGCCAGAACAACCGCTTGCTGGTGTGCTTGCCCACGACGAAGCAGCGTAAACGCCGCGTTCCGAGTTGGAAGATGTTGTTCCGCGGACCACGCCTCAAGGATACGTTTTCGTGCAACCAGGGCGCGGTTTGACCAGACGGGAAAATCTCAGTCGCGAAACAAGGATGAAGATTCCGGGCTAAGCGGACCCCAACTTGGATCGAACGGCTTTCAGGATGGCGTCCGGTTGCGGGAATTTTCCGGTTTGGAGTTTGGAATAGATGATTTCTCCGTTCACCGAGACTTCGAACGCTCCGCCACCTGAGGGGACGAGTTTGAGCGAGGCGATCTGTTGTTTGAATTTGAGCAGTTTTTCCGTCAGACCGACGGCATGAGGCTCGTAGTTTCAAGCCGTGCAATATTCGATTTGGATGTTCAGGCTCATGGCGTCGGAAAACATCTGCGAATCCGCGGCCATGATCAAGCCCATGAGAACCTAAATCCGCGCGTAAGAATTCCGACGGGGTCGGGAAAGGTGGTTCCCGCGGTTGAAAGATGCGCGGTTTTAGCCCGGATAATTCATACTGAGCTTGAATCCGCGACAGTGAGCCGCGTGAGGGCACGCGGCCTACAATCGCGCCTGCCTCTTTGTTTGTAGGCCCGGTGCCCTCACCGGGCGTCCCTTGCATGAAATATGCGGGTTAGTAATGCCCGCTGTCGTGGTCGTGATCGATGGAATGTCGATGATGCGAACCTGTCCATCGCACCTCCAAGAGTCGTGAAAACATGCGTTGCTGCGGCTGGCCTACCGACACATCCGCGCCCCGAACTTCAGTGTAAGAATCAGGAGTTTAGCGCCCGGGAGGCAATGCGGTTAATCCGGCGTACACGGCGTGCTTGCCCAGGGCTTGTTCGATGCGCAGGAGCTGGTTGTATTTCGCCACGCGATCCGTGCGGCTCAGAGAGCCCGTCTTGATCTGGCCGGCGTTGGTGGCGACGGCGATGTCCGAGATGGTGGCGTCCTCCGTTTCCCCGGAACGATGGCTGATCACCGCCCGGTAACGATTGGTCTGGGCGAGTTCCACCGCGTCCAGCGTCTCCGTGAGGGATCCAATCTGGTTGACTTTAACCAGGATGGCGTTGGCGGTTGCGGTATCGATGCCTTTGCGGAGGAATTTGACGTTCGTGACGAACAGGTCGTCTCCGACCAGTTGAACGTTCGATCCCAATTTATCGGTTAAAGTTTTCCAATTCTTCCAATCCCCCTCGGCGCAGCCGTCCTCGATGCTGACGATGGGATATTTCCCGCACAGTTCGACGTAGAAATCGACCAACTCGTCACCCGACAGTTTGCGTCCGCTGCTTTTCTTGAACGTGTAGGTGCCGTCCTTGTTGTAAAACTCGGAACTGGCCACGTCGAGGGCGAGGAAAATTTGTTTCCCGGCCTTGTATCCGGCGTCCTTGACCGCTTGGAGGATGGCTTCGATCGCGGCCTCGGCGCTTTCGAGTTTCGGGGCGAATCCGCCCTCGTCCCCGACGGCGGTGCTCAAGCCTCTCTTTTTCAAGACACTTTTGAGCGCATGGAAAATTTCGGTGATCGCCTGGAGCCCGTGGCTGAAGCTGCCGAAGCCGTGGGGCATGACCATGAACTCCTGAAAATCAATGGGGGCGTCCGAGTGTGCTCCGCCATTGATGACATTGGCCATGGGCACGGGAAGGACTTTTGCGTTCGGTCCGCCCAGGTATTTGTATAAAGGCTGCCCGCAAGCCTGGGCGGCGGCCTTCGCATTGGCGAGGGACACGGCCAGAATGGCGTTGGCGCCGAGCTTGGATTTCGTTTCGGTGCCATCCAATTCCAGCATGGTTCGATCGACGGCCAATTGGTCCATGGGATCCAGTCCGCGCAATGCGGGCAGGATGATCGCTTTGACATTGCGCACCGCTTTGGACACGCCTTTGCCGAGGTAACGTTTCTTGTCGCCGTCGCGCAATTCGATGGCTTCGTGTTCGCCGGTGCTGGCTCCCGAGGGCACGGCGGCTCGCCCGGAGACGCCGTTGCAGAGAACGACATCGACTTCGACGGTGGGATTGCCGCGGGAATCCAAGATTTCGCGGGCTTGTAGGTCCTGAATGGTGCTCATGGATGATCAAGGGGCCTTGCCCGGTGAGGGCTAAAGCGGCGCGCATGATAGAAACGAACCCTGGCCAGTCAAGCCGGGGTTCGAATTCCGATTTCCCGCCCGTGCATCCCGAAGTGGTCTGTCGTGTGGCGCAGGCGGCCCAGGCTGCCGTATTGCCGACTGCCCGTCGGCCTGGCGGGTGAAGAACGAGGCCCTTCCATGCTCTCCACGCGCCTAGTTCCCTTCGTCGCCCCGCAGGCTGGGCAGCCTGCGAAACAGAAGACAGGGCTGTCTGCGTGACCACGACAACCCGGTCACCGACAACCTCTGGAGGCACCGATTTGCCGCCCAGCTCGGAAATTTTATGCTAAGCTTGAATGCGCGACAGTGAGCCGCGTGAGGGCACGCGGCCTACAATCGCGCCTGCGTCTGTGTTTGTAGGCCCGGTGTTCTCACCGGGAGTCCCGTGCATGAAATATGCCGGCTAGACCGGAGATCTCATCCTTGTTTCGCGTCAGGGACCTTCCGGGCTAGCGAAACCGCGCCCTGGTTGCACGAAAAGGAGTCCTTGAGGCGTGGTCCGAGGAAGAACTTCTTCCAACAGTTTATGAAATGGGAATGGCATCCGTTTGTGGAACCCGGGGCGCGGAAGCCGGGTGCAGCACCAGGAAGAGTTCTCCGCCGGCTTGTTTCCGGCGCGAGACTTTGAATCGAGCCAGGCGTTGCAGTCCGCCAAGACCGATCCCATCGGCGAGGGTGGGAGCGGAACGTCCCCCCAAGATGAGTGGACAAAGAGTGAGGTGCATTTCATCCACCAGACCACCGCGAAACAAAGCCTCGTTGAGATGGCCTCCGCCTTCGCAGAGCAGCCGCCGCACCTTCCAGCGATCGTGGAGCCACGCGAACGCAGCGTTGAAGTCGATCTCCGATTCTCCGGAGGCGAACACATCATCAACCTTCGAACGCAAAGCTTCGAGATGCCTTTTGGAAGCTCGCCGGGTCGTGAGCAGCACCACGGGACCCAGAGATTTTGTGAAAAGGTGGGAATCGGGGTTCAAGGTGGCTCGACCACTGGCGATCACCCGGATCGGATGCGGACGGAGTCCTTGGGCGATTCGCCTGGCCACATGACGGTGGGTGCCTGCTCCCAGGGAGACGCGGTTGAGATCGACCGTGCGGGCGCCGCAAAGAATCGCGTCCACCCCGCCGCGCAAGGCGTAAAGATGGTTTTGATCCAGCGGGCTTCCGAAGGATGAGACGCGGCGATTGGCGGAGGCGATCTTGCCATCGGCCGTCATCGACATGTTGAGCAAGACGAAGGGACGCATTTCGCGCAATCAAGTTGCGGTTTCCACAGTCCGGAATATCCAAGTTGCGGAACAAGCACGAAATTTCCGGACGGTGAGGATTCTTGAGCCAGGGGGAGGGAAGTCATGGGGCCCTGATTTCCGGCCGCCATTTTTTCGTGGTGTCTTTGGACCAACTTCGGAGAATGCGGGCATGCGGACGGCGATCTATCCCGGCAGTTTCGATCCCTTCACCAACGGGCATCTGGATGTGGTGCAAAGGGCGGTGAAGCTCTTTGACCGTGTGATCGTGGCGGTGGCGGAGAACGAGTCCAAGTCGCCATTCTTTTCTCTGGCGGAGAGGCAAGCCTTGGTGAGTGCTTCTCTGGCCGGTTTGGATCGGGTGGAGGTGGACACTTTTACGGGACTCCTGGTTGATTACGCGCGGAAGCGGCAGAGCCGGGCGGTGATTCGGGGGTTGCGTGCGGTGTCCGACTTCGAGTTTGAGTTTCAATTGGCGTTGATGAATCGCAAGCTGGCGGAAGACATTGAGACGATTTTTATGATGCCGAAGGACACTTACACGTTTCTGAGTTCCAGGATGGTGAAGGAAATCGCCCGGTTGGGCGGCGACATCTCGGCGTTTGTGCCCGGGCCCGTGAGAACCGCGTTGAACAAAAAGCTGGGGCGAAAGGTCAGAAAGTCGTAGTGCATCCGGTCCGGACCCGCACGACAGCGCTGAGATCCGTCGCAGCAAGGCGGGGTCAGTGGTTGAGACTGCGCGGATCGCAACGTTGTCCGAAAACCGGTTCGAACGAGTGAACCTATGAAGACTTCTGCCAAGATTGAACTCAATGTCCGGCATCTGGAGAAGAAGCCGGTGCGGGTCGAGGGGGTATTGCCTGAGGAAGACGCGGAGATCGCGGGGTTGGACGAGTTGGTGCGACCGGTTTCGGGGATTGCCTACGATCTGACGGCGACGCGGCAGGGTGGGGAGATTCACGTGGAGGGAGGGTTGGGGGTGGAGTTGGAATGCGAATGCGCGAGGTGTTTGAAGCCCTTTCGACTGCGGATTGAAATTCAGCCGTGGGACGTGTTGTTACCCCTTGAGGGCGAGGAACAAGTGAGTGTTGTCAACGATTTGGTTGACTTAACCCCGTTCGTCCGGGAGGATGTCGTTCTTTCGTTTCCGCAACATCCGTTGTGTGACGACGGGTGTCGCGGCATGGCCAGCCCGCCGCAAGCCCGCTCCGATCAGGAGAAGGGTGATCGTCAGCCATCCGCTGACGGATCTGCTTGGGCTGCATTGGACAATTTAAAATTTTAGAGTGAATTATGGGTGTTCCCAAGCGCAAACCATCGCGCAGCCGGCAGCGAATGCGGCGTGCGTATAACAGCGTTCTTAAATTGCCGCAATTGACCACGTGTCCGCAGTGCGCGGCCCCGTACGTGCCTCACCGTGTTTGTCCCGCTTGCGGGTTTTACAAGGGGCGCCAAGTCATCACGGTCCAGGCGCTGGCTTAATTTTTCCCAGAGCGCGGAAGGTTTTCGCCCCTCCTGCGCTCTTTTTCTTTATGCGAATCGTGGTGGATGTCATGGGCGGCGACCATGGCCCGGGGGTGGTGGTGGGTGGCGTCGCCCAGGCCCTCGCGACGCTGCGTCACATCGACGGAGTTTACCTTGTGGGCCAGCGCGAGGCCATTGAGGCCGGGCTGCGTGACATCGGCTGCCGGGACTCGAGGGTCGAAATTGTGCATGCCAGCGAGGTCCTCAGCATGGAAGACAAGCCGGTGGTGGGGCTGCGCAAGAAAAAGGACTGCTCCATTCTGCGGGCGGTCGATCTCGTCAAAGAAGGCAAGGCGGAAGCCCTTGTTTCTCCAGGCAACACGGGGGGGGTGGTGGCCGCGTCCACCATTCGGATGCGTCCGCTGGAGGGGGTGGATCGTCCCGGGATTGCCGTGGTGATGCCCGCTCCGGAGAACGAGTTCGTGCTTCTGGACGCCGGGGCCAACGTCGAATGCCGTCCGATTCACCTCGCCCAGTACGCCATCATGGGAAGCCTTTATTCGGAGCGGGTCCTGGGGTATCAACGTCCGCGCGTGGGCATTTTGAGCAACGGGACGGAGGACATCAAAGGGAACGAGCTGACCTTGGGTGCTTTTCGTCTGTGCCGGAAGCTCGATTTGAATTTCATTGGCAATGTCGAGGGGCACGACCTTTTTTCGAACCGCGTGGATGTGGTGGTGTGTGATGGGTTTGTGGGGAACGTGGTGCTCAAGACCTGCGAGAGCCTGGCCAAGGGAGTGTTCCAGTGGCTCAAGCGCGAATTGACGGCCACGCCGGTTCGCAAGGCCGGGGCTTGGCTGGCCCGGGGCGCTTTTCGATCTTTGAAGACGCGATTGGATGCCGACGCGCGGGGGGGGGCGCCGTTGTTGGGATTAAACGGGGCCGTGACCATCGCTCACGGCTCGGCGCGGGAGCGCGCGATTTGCAACGCGGTTCGCATCACGACGGAAGCCGTCCAGCACGAATTGAACCGCCACATTTGCGATGCGGTGGCGCGAGCCGCGAAGGCTTTGGAATCCGAACCCGCCGGTTCCCCGGTCCCATGAGCACCTCATCCAAACGCATTCAACATCCGCGATCCGTCCACGACTTCAAAGGGCGGACATGTTCCATCACCGCCGTGGGGTCGTATGTTCCGTCGAAGATCCTGACCAACGCCGACCTGGAGAAACTGGTTGATACGTCGGATGAATGGATCCAAACCCGCACGGGTATTCGGGAGCGGCGGATCGCGGCTCCCGGCGAGTTGACCTCCGACATGGCGTCCGCCGCGGCCCGGAAAGCCATGGAGCGGGCGGGCGTGACCGCGGATCAGATCGAGTTGATCATCGTGGCGACGATCACTCCCGACATGCCCTTTCCCTGCACGGCCTGCCTGGTGCAGCAAAAAATCGGGGCCAAACGCGCCGCCGCCTTCGACATCGAGGCCGCTTGTTCCGGATTCGTGTGCGCGCTCGAGATTGGACAACAGTTCATCATGTCGAGGACCTACGACACCGTGCTGGTGATTGGGGCCGAAAAGCTTTCCTCGATCGTGGACTGGACCGATCGCAACACCTGTGTGCTGTTCGGGGACGGCGCGGGAGCGGCGGTATTGCAGAATCGCAGCGACTCGCATGGTTTGCTGGCGACCACGATGGGAGCGGACGGAGCGAAAGGAGATTTGCTCTGCATGCCTGGCGGAGGCTCGAAGCATCCGGCCACCGCGGAGACCGTGGCCTCGCGCTTGCATTATCTGCGCATGGACGGGAAGGAGACGTTCAAACACGCGGTCAATGCGATGAACACCGCCGCGAAGGAAGTCTTGTCCAAATGCGGCCTCCACATGAGCGACATCAAGTGTGTCATTCCGCACCAGGCGAATCAGAGGATCTTGAGCGCGGTGGCCGATCGTTTGGGTGCCCTGGAGGATCAGGTGTTCATGAACCTGCAATCGTACGGAAACACCTCGGCGGCGTCGGTGGCGATCGCGCTGGACGAGGTCGTGACCCGCGGACGCATCCAGCGGGGAGACTTGCTCTTGCTGCTGGTATTTGGGGCTGGATTCACCTGGGGCGCGGCCGTGATCGAGTGGTAGGAACTGGCGCGACCCCTCACGGCGCCTCGCGTGTGGCGCAGGCTGCCCAGCCTGCCGTATCGCCGACGGCCCGTCGGCCCGGCGGGTGAAGAAAGAGGTCCTTCCATGATCTCCACGCGCCGGGTTCCCTTCATCGCCCCGCAGGCTGGGCAGCCTGCGAAACAGCAGACAGGGCTGTCTGCGTCACCAAGACAACCCGGTCACCGAAAATCTCTGGATGCACCGGACATTCCCGGCCGTTCATTTGAGGCTGGACAGGAATTCCACGAGGTCCCGCAGTTCTCGTTTGGTGAGGACTTTGGCGATGTCGGGCAGCATGCCCGAAGATCCTTTTTCGCGTCCGGTAAGATCGGATTTCTTGAGGGTGACCAACCCGTCCTCCGGTGAGTTGATTTCCAGTTCTTCGGGCGTTTCCCGTTTGAGCACGCCGGCGTAGGAAGATCCGTTCTTGAGGCTGACGATCACGTTCTCGTATCCCTCGGCGATGACCTTGTTGGGAAGGACGATGGATTCGAGCAGGTACTCGCGTCCGAAGCGTCCGCCGATGCCGTCGAGGGCTGGGGCCGCGTCTCCTCCGACGCCCGCCAGTTTGTGGCAGCGAACGCATGAAGCGGCCTCGCTTTCCTTGAAAACGCGCATGCCATGGACTTTGTTGCCGCCGTGCAATGCCACACGGTAGTCCCCGAGTTCATCTGCTTGGGCAAAACTCCCTTTGTATTGGGCGAGCATTTCGGCGGTGGCGGGCGAAGACATTCTCGCTTCTGCAGCTTCCAGGATTTCGACGGCGAGCGCGGCATCGACCTGCTTCTCGATCAATTGTTGCAGCAAGGCCAGGAGCGCCTGGTCGGACTCCGCCCCAGGGATGGCGCCCAGAGCGGTGATGGCGGCCTGTTTCTCGGCCAGGGCGCCTCGTTGGATCATGGAGAGCAATTCGGGGAGGGCTGCGGGACCCGTGCGCGAGATCAGGCGCGTGGCTTCCAATCGAACCCGTTCGTCTGAATCCTTCAATGCGCCGGCCAGCACGGACCCGGCGTCTGGAGTTTTGAGGGCGGCCAATCCACGCAAGGCGGCGACCCGCATCGTGTGGTCTCGATTTGGATCGACGGCGACTTCTCGAAGCGTGTCCTTCACACTCGAAATGCCCAACTGGCCCGCGGTTTCCATGGCGGCGATGCGAACGGACATGGAGGCCCGCTGGATGAGGTCCAGGGCGTGGGGAGCGAGAGCGTCGGCGGCGACTTGAGCGGAGCGTGGAGCGAGAGGTCTCCAGAGTCCATGCACGGGATCCCGTTGGGGCGGCTTGGACCAGAGGGCCAGCATTTCCAAAGCTTCGGTTCGCCAGGAATCCGCGTGGGCGGAAGCCGCGGCAAATTGGGCGAGGGCTTGGGCATGAGAAGGGCCGCCCAGTTGGAAGTTCGCAGCGAGGACGCGGCGGACAAGCGGAGCGGAATCGAGGCGCCTCGAGATCAGATCGGCCAAACGCGTTGCGAGCTCGGGCATGGGCGTGTCGTGGATGGCGCGGGCGGCTTCTAAAACCAGTTTGGGTGAAGCGTCGCGGAGGAATTCGGCCAGTTCCGGCATGCGCAGCCGGCGCATGGCCAGGAGCGCCCCCATGCGCACGGAGATGGAGGCATGCCGAGCGGCGGCTCGTAATGCTTCCCGATCTTGAATTCCTGCCAAGCCCATGACCGCCGCATGGCGAAGGTAAGGGTCTGCATCTCGGTTCGATTCCAGCATGGCAAGCAAGGGGGGCACGGCGGCCGCGTTTCCAACGTTTCCGAGGGCATGGGCTGCCTGCCTGCGCGCATGAGCGCTGGCATCCTGCAATTGCCGGATGAGAAGAGTGGACACTTCGCCTGGGTTTTCGAGTGCCACGGTGGAGGCGGCGATGTCTCCAAGCGCTTGCGCGGCTTGAGCTCGAATCCATTCATCCCGGTCCTGGAGAGCCGCACGTATCGTCTTCTGAACGGGGAGCCCTCGCCGCGCGGTTTGGCCCAGAGCCCAGAGCGCGTGCAAGCGGGCGAATGGATCAGCCGATTCCAAGGCCATGCGTTCCAGGGCTGCGCGAGCCTCGGGTCCTGTTCTCGATGGTCCTTTGATGGGCGCAAGCCGGTCCGCCCATTCGAACTGAGCGGCCTGCCGAATTCGATAGTCGGGGTGGGCCAGTAATTCGCCGAGACGCGCCCAATCCAGGTCGGCCACACCTTGGTTCAGCCGTTGGCGGGTTTCCGCGACCCAGCGGTTGGTGGACTGGCGGGGGTCCTGGATCCGATAGACACGGCCTTTGGCGGTCATTTCCCAGCCTTCGAGCCAATCCGAGAGGTAGAGGGCGCTGTCGGGGCCGAAGCATACGTCTGTGACCAGGACACCCCAGATCGGGCGTTGGTGATCCGTCAATTCGAAGCTCGCGCCCCTCGATTTCAGTTGGAAGGAATGAACGCCGCTGTTGGCTGACGCCCCGCGGAAGTCGGCGAGATAAAAGCGCCCGGTCTCGGACGGTCCCAAGCCGGTTCCGGGATTGAAGGCGAAGCCGGACGGTCCGCTGGTGATGTTGGTGATGGGGGGGAGGATATAGGCGGGCTGGCTGGCATTTTGAGGCTGCCACATGCGTTCGCTGTTCCAGGGCCCGCGGGCATTGGGACGCTCCAGGAATTGCCATCCGATGCGCCACCCGCTGTCGCCCCCGGAAACGAGATGGACAATGCGCGCCTCGTCTCCGCCGTCCGAGTTGTTGTCGCCCGTGAACAAGTTGCCGTGCTCGTCGAAGGCCAGTTCCTGTGGGTTGCGCAATCCGGAGTGGAAGACTTCGAGATGCGACCCATCCGGTTCGCAACGAAACACCGCGCCGGTATCGGGCAACTCGATGGGTTTTCCTTGCGCCGGGCGAATGCTCGATCCCCGGTCGCCGATGCTGAAGTAGAGACGTCCGTCCGGGCCAAAAATGAGCCCGTGCAGGTCGTGGCCCAGAAAGCCGGTGCGCACTCCGAAGCCATGGTGCAGCGATTCGCGTCGGTCGGACACGCCGTCCCCGTTTGAATCCTCCAGGAGCCAGAGGTGAGGGATGTTGGCGAACCATACGCGCGGGCCGCGTGAAATCACGCCGGACGCGATGCCATCAGCGAGAGTGTTGAAATGGGTGGCGAAGACGGTGCTGCGGTCGGCGCGTCCGTCCCCGTTGGTGTCCACCACCAGGCGCAAGGCCTCGCTGTTCTTCTCCATGCTGGCCGCCTCGCTTCCCTTCCATTTGCGAAAGTAAGCGACGCGTTCCTCGACGGTCCGCAGTGCCAGGTCTTCGACGAGGAGGATTTCGTCCAGGTTTTCCAGCGTGGACGGCGGCAGTTTTTGCAGGACTTCCTGCGAGGGCCATCCGCGTCGGCCGCGGATATCCGGCACACCGCGGAGCAAGCGGTGGGTTTCGACGACAAAGCAGCGGCCCTGGTCGTCGAGATGAATGGCCACGGGGTTGGCGAGAAGGGGTTCGGCGGCGAAGAGTTCGGCCTTGAGGCCGGGCGCGAGTTGAAAGCGTTTGATGGCGAGATCGGCCGGGGAAGTATGGACGGTGGAGGCATTCTCCAATCGGTGTTGGGCGACGACCAGGAGCGGAATCCAGGACCAGGCGAGGAGGGCAGCGATGCGCGCGAGCATGACCTAAGTTTGCGGAGAGTTCGTGCGTTGGCAAGGGGCGGGTGGCCGCTGGCGATTTCAAGATTGCGCCCCGGCGCGGGGTTGCCTTTGCTACGGCATGCCTGCGAATCGATTCCGAACCTGGCCTCGCCGCCGTTTTCTTCAAACCGCGTGGATGGCTGCCGCCGCGGGTGCCTGGGCCGCGCCGGCTCCAGTTGCCGGCGGCAAGCGTTTGCGGGCCGCGGTGATCGGGCACACGGGACGGGGGAATTACGGCCATGGTTTGGACGAAGTGTTCATGGATCATCCGGCGGTCGAGTTCGTGGCGATTGCGGATGCGGACCCGGCTGGGCTCGAGAAGGCCGCCGCCAAGACCAGGGCGCCCGGACGGTACTTGGACTTTCGGGAAATGCTGAGGCGGGAGAAACCCGAGTTGGTGTCCATCGCTCCACGCCATACGGATCAGCGTTACGCCATGGCGATGGCGGCGCTGCAGGCCGGGGCTCACCTTTATTGCGAAAAGCCGTTTACCACCACCCTGGCGGAAGCCGATGAATTACTGGCGCTGGCCGGGCGGAGCGAGCTCCGGATCGCGGTTGCGCATCAAATGTCCCTGGCACCGCAGGTGCTGAACCTGCTGAGCAGGTTGAGGGAGGGTTTGGTTGGGGAGGTGGTGGCCCTGGAGGCCCACGGGAAGCAGGATGCGCGAGCCGGGGGGGAGGATATGATCGTGCTGGGAACTCATCTGTTCGACCTGATGCGGCACGTGACCGGAGACGCCACGAGCTGTCAGGCATGGATTCGGGAGAAGGGCCAGACGGCGGAGAAGGCCATGGCGCGGAAAGCGACCGAGGCCATTGGCCCCGTGTTGGGGGATGAAGTGGAAGCCCGATTCGAGTTTGCCGGAGGCGTCACGGGGCGTTTTATTAGCCGGGCGAAGCTAAAAGATTCTCTCGGCCCCTGGGGATTGAAGATTCTCGGCACCCGCGGGGCCGTGTGGGTGCTGATGGATATCTTTCCGAAGGTGCTGTGGCGCTCGAGCATGGAGCAGGGTGCCCGGGATCGGCGCGAGCTTTGGGTTCCTTTGCCGGGGGATCCATCGGCATCCCTGGCCGAGTCCGAACGGGGATTTCCGGCGGCCAACCGAAGGGTGGTGGACGATTGGCTGGCGGCGATTCGAGAGCGTCGGGAGCCGCGATGCAGCGGTCACCATGCGATGAAAGCGGTGGAAATGGCCATGGCCGCCTACGAATCGGCCTTGAGCGGGAAGCCTTGCCGTATTCCCATGTCACGGCGCGAGCATCCGTTGGTTTGAATTGAGCCGGCTTTGAACAAGCCAGGGAGACCTGGCGAGCCCCCCTTTTCTGGGCGTGACGCCGGCCTCCGTGTTTTCGAGGAAGAGTGGGATGACGATGGGAGGGGAGGAGGCTGCACGCGCGTGCCAGCACCGGGAAGCGGCGTTCACGCCGCTTCAGGGCATGTTTTCAAAGGGGCATGGCGAGTTCAACGGGCAAGGGTTCTGCCAGGGCGAAGGCATCTACTCAGGGCGGGCCATGGAGCGGGAGGAGATCGCCGCGGCCGATGGGCGCGAGCGGAAGCGCCGTGAACGGAGCGCCCGACAACCTCTGGATGCGTGCGCTGGGTTTGGGGCCGGACCGAGAAGAGTTGCCACCGGCGGGAACCAGCAGATAACGTTCCGGCCTGTTTTTTCATGCCGAGTGTTTATATCAAGACCTACGGCTGCCAGATGAACGAGCGCGACTCCGAGGCGGTGGCGGCGCAACTGGCGGCGCGCGGCTTTTCCATCGTGGCCTCCGAACACGGGGCGGACGTGGTTTTGTTGAACACGTGCAGCGTGCGTGACGCGGCGGAGCAGAAGGCCTTGGGGAAGATGGCGGCGGTGGCAGGCCAGGCCCGCAAGCAGGGGCATCCGCAAGTCCTGGGTTACTTGGGTTGCATGGCTCAAAGCCGGGGAGCGGAACTGCTGTCTTCGCAAGTGCAATTGGTTGTCGGCACCCAGAAATTTCATCGGACGGGGGAGTATTTGGAGGCTTTGCTGCGAAATCAGAGGGCCTCGATTGTGGATGTCGAGCCGGAGCAAGGCAGTGAGTCCGCCATTCGTGAGCATCTCCCGGCGGCGAAGGGAGCGGCCGGCGTGACGGCTTTCGTGAGCATCATGCAGGGGTGCAATCAGCACTGCTCGTTTTGCATCGTGCCGCAGACTCGGGGCGAAGAGCGCAGCCGTCCGATGGGTGAAATTGTGGAGGAATGCCGGGACTTGGCGGCCAAGGGCATCCGGGAGATCACCTTGCTGGGTCAGATCGTGACCAGTTACGGGCGGCGAACGATTCCGGTGCGCGACGGCCGGTCTGGCTTCGTTCAGTTGCTGGACGCGGTTCATGAAGTCGAGGGCATCGAGCGGATTCGCTTCACGTCACCCCATCCCAAGGGTTATGGCGGGGATTTGGTGGAAGCCTACGCCCGGCTGGCCAAACTTTGCCCGAGCGCACACATCCCCGCGCAAAGTGGCAGCGACCGCGTGCTCAAGGCGATGCGCCGGGGATACACCCGTGAGCGCTTTCTCGAGTTGGTTGGCCAACTTCGCAGTGTGTCGCCCGGGTTGGGCCTCACGACGGATTTGATCGTGGGATTTCCGGGAGAGACGGAGGAAGATTTTGAGGCGACGATGGACTTGGCGCGCGCGGCGAGATTTACGAACGCGTTCATTTTTAAGTATTCCCCGAGACGCGACACGCCCGCGGCGACGATGCCGGATCAGGTGCCCTTGGAGGTGCGGGAAAGCCGTCATCGGCAGTTGCTCGATCTCGTGACGCGCCTGGGCATGGAACAGTATGAAGCGCAAGTGGGGCGGGTGGTGCGGATTTTGGTCGAAGGACCGAGCCGGCGGAATTCGTCCCGGCTTGAAGGCCGCACCGGCTCGAACATGATCGTTGTCTTCGAAGGGGCCGAGAGGCATTTGGGGCAGATCCTCGACGTTCGCGTCACGCGGGCGGGCTCCTTTACCCTCTACGGGGATCCTGCCATTGTGAATCTGGATTGAGGCCTTGATGAAACGACCGTGTATCCCGATGTTGTTGGTAGGGCGGGCCTGTCCCAGCCCGCCGCCCACGGGATGCAAAACATCATGCTCCGGCGGCGCGCCGGGACGGACGCGCCCTACCTGCATCACCGGCAACATCGGGATGCACCGATGACTCGACCATGACCGCCTCGACACTCGCTATTGGGATCGGAATGGGATACGCCTTGCTCCATGTTTGGGGTGTTTTGCAGCCCGCCGCCTTTCGCTTGAAGGCGCGTGCCTTTCCCCGTCACGAGGGGATCGGCTGGGTGCTGATGCTGACGGGAACCCTTTGGTTTCTGTGGAGGGTGAAGCAGACGGAGATTTCGGATTTCGCCGCTTACAAGAATTTGATGTATGTGGGGTTTGCCGGCATCGGCCTGGGCACGTGTTTGTATGTTAAAGATTTCCTGGCGGTTCGAGGTTTCGCCGTGTTGAGCCTCATTCTGGCCGCCGTCACGCTGGAACGGGTGCGCTGGATCGAATCTGACTTGCGGCTTGTGGTGGTGTGCTGGGTCTATGCCTGGGTCATTGCCGGCATTTGGTTCAGCATTTCGCCCTGGCGCATGCGGGATTGGATTGAATGGTGGACGCATGACGAAAGGCGAACCCGCGTTGCTTGCGCCTTGAGGACCGTGTTGGGCGCGGTGGTGGCCATCCTCGGGGCCACCGTGTTTCGCACTCCCACATCCTGATCGGCCGCCCGGCGGAGCCCATGCGCGATCGGGGCAAGATCCTGGTGGTTCGGGGAGGCGCCATCGGGGACTTCATCCTCACGCTGCCGGTTTTGGCGGCCCTTCGCGCCCAATTTCCCGAAACCCATTTGGAAGTCCTGGGATATCCGCATATCGCGAGACTGGCCTTGCTGGCCGGGAGCGCGGACGCGGTTCGTCCGATCGAGGCGCGTCCCTTGGCGCGGTTTTTTGCCCGGGGCGGCGAGTTGGATGAAACGTGGAGGGATTACTTTGGCCAATTCAGCATCGTGCTTTCATTCCTGTACGATCCGGATGGCGTGTTCCGAACCAATCTGACCCGATGCGGTGTGCGCCACTTCATCGAAGGTCCGCATCGGCCGGAGGAGGCGGGAACGAAGCACGCAGCCCATGCGCTGCTCGAACCGCTGAGTCAACTTGCGATCTTCAATGCCAACACGCATCCGCGCATCGTTGTCCCGGGGCTTGAAGCGGGAGGCTCGGTCCGGCTGGCTTTGCATCCTGGAAGCGGGGGAGTGCGGAAGAATTGGCCTTTTCCCGCCTGGCTGGCCCTCGCCCGTGCAGTGATCCGCGAAACCGACTGGCGCCTCGTCGTTGTCGGGGGAGAGGCCGAAGGGGAGGTGATGAGCTCTTTGGCGGAGGCTCTGCCGAAGGATCGATGCGAGTTTCATCTCCATCTGCCACTGGAAGAACTGGCCCGCGTTTTGGCGGGCAGCGCGTTGTTTGTGGGACATGACTCGGGAATTACCCATTTGGCCGCCGCCGTCGGGCTTCCCTGCCTGGTTTTGTGGGGCCCGACGAACGAACACGTCTGGCGTCCCCTGGGGAGCGCGGTGAGATTGTTGCGGCATGACGCGGGGTTGTCCGGCCTTCCTGTCGAGACGGTCTATCAACAGATCGTTGAAATGATGAACCATCGTGTTTGAGACGGGGAGCGCGTTCTCGCCTTTTTTCTATTCCTGCCTTTGGAGAGGGATTAGGCTCCTCGCCAATCCATGCAACGCTTCCTTCGATTCCATTTTGGGGGCTGGTTTTCAGGCGCTTTGCTTCCTTGCGCGTGGCTGTTCGCCTTCTCGTTTGGAATTGAGGGGGAGGGAATCGCACAAGATTTCCGGGTGGGCGCCTCCGCCGTGACGTTCGAGGCGGATGACGGCATGGTCATCGCCGGAGGCATCACCGCCGGCAAGGCAAACGGGCAGGAAGGCGCTCTGCGCGCCGTTGCCGTGGTGTTGGAACACGCGCCCGTCCAAGTCGCGATTGTAACCCTGGATGTACTCATGCTCACACGACAGGATTTGGATCCGGTTCTGGCGGAGATCGAGCGCGTGACCCAAATACCATCCGCCCACGTGCTCGTGAATTGCACTCACACTCATCACGCGCCCAGCACGGTCCGGGTGCATGATTACGGTCCAGACGCTGTTTTCACCGAACGGGTCAAGAGAGGCCTAGTGGAATCCGTGCGCCTGGCGCAATCCCGACTGGCGCCCTCCTCGCTCAGCTTCGCCCTCGGCAAGAATGACACGGTCGGCCAGAACAGCCGGATGCTGTTGGACGACGGGCAAATCTACTGGATTGGTCCGCGCACGAACGTGGTCCGTCCGACGGGTCCTTTCGATCCTGATCTGCCTGTGTTCGCGTTCCGCGATCCCGCGCAAAATCTCCAAGCCGTGCTTTTCAATCACAGCACGCACACCATTGGAGTGCGCACGGGGGGGCGCCGTTCCCCGAGCATTTACGGACTGGCGGCGCAGGAGCTTGAAAAGCAATGGGGCGGTGTTTTCTCGTTCTTGGAGGGAGCCAGCGGCTCGACGCACAACCTCAACTTGACCGGGGCGGAATGCGTCACCCAAATCAAGGCCACGGTGGAGACGGCGCTCGCTCAGGCGCGTCCCGCGAGGACCACTCCGCTGGCGTCGCGCAAGCGCGCCGTTTCGTTTCGCGTGAGAACCTTTGACGACGCGGCGGAGGACGCGGCCGTTCGCCGATATGTCACGAAGTATGCGGGACCGCCGCACGATGAAATCATTCGGAAAGTGTTTCAGAACATGCGGCGCGAACTTTCCAGCCAGCAAGGCCAACCCCGGGAAACCTGGGTTCAAGCCATGCGCATTGGCGATCTCGCTCTGGTCGGGGTGCCCGCCGAATACTTCACCCAGCTTGGACTCGATATCAAGAACCGGAGCCCCTTCCGGCACACGTACGTGGCCGAACTGGCAAACGACTGGATTGGGTATCTTCCAAATCTGGAGGGACACAAATTGGGGGGATACCAGGTGTGGACCGGATATCACAGCTATGCGGAGCCGGGAACCGGGGAACGAATCGCCGAGGTGGCGGTGGAACTTTTGAAGGAGTTGGCGCGTCCGTGAGTTCCTGTTTTTGCGCGCGTTGGGTTTGGTTTTTGCTGGCGGCCCTCGCGCCGCGGTTGGCCGCAGGAGGGCCGAAGCCTCCCGAGGAATCGGCACGGTTATTCTCCCTGGCGGATCCCCGGTTGCGCGTCGAACTGGCCGCCGCCGAACCGCTCCTCTCCAGCCCGGTGGCGATGGCGTGGGACGAATGGGGCATTCTCTATGTCGCGGAGATGACGGATTATCCGCGGTCCGACATTGGAGGCCACATTCGGCGGCTGGTCGATGTGGACGGTGATGGACGTTATGATCGATCGTCCGTTTTTGCCGGACCCCTTCCTTATCCCAATTCGGTCTTGCCCTGGAACGGCGGCATCCTGGTCATGGCGGCGCCGGACTTATGGTATTTCAAAGATGCCGACCGGGACGGTGTTGCCGAACACAAGGAGCGGGTTTACAGCGGATTTGGAACCGGGAATCAACAATTGCGGGCCAACGGGCTCACCTGGGGGCTGGACCACTGGGTGTATGGCGCCAATGGGCGCAGTGACGGCCTCATCACTTGGACAAATGGATCCGCACCGGTTTCACTTCGGGGCCGCGACTTCCGGTTCCGTCCGGGGCATTGGGAATCCTTCGAAACATTGGCTGGTCGCAGTCAATTCGGTCTGGGATTGGACGACTGGGGAAATCGGTTTTTATCATGGAACACGATCCCGTTGCGGCACGAAGTATTTCCCGATCGGTGGATTCCCGCGCGGGTGACCGGGGTGCCTTTGGAGGTCCTGGCGGACACGATGCCGCTTAAAGACGATGGTTCGGTGTTTCCCAGCGCGCCTGCCCCGCGCGTTTTCAACAATGAATCCAGCACGCATTTCAACGCGCTGAGCGGGCTTCACCTGTATCGAGGCGACGCGCTTGGGGAAGAATACGCGGGCGATGCGTTTACAGGAGAAAGCCTTTTAAATCTCGTGCATCGCCGCCGGTTGACGCCTCAGGGCGCGAGTTTCGTGGCGGAGCGCATGGAACACGGGCGGGAGTTCCTGTCCAGCCGTGATCCCTGGTTCCATCCCGTGAACTTCGCCACGGGGCCGGATGGCGCGCTTTACGTGGCGGATTTCTATCGAGAATTCGTCGAGCACCCTGACTGGGTTTCAAAGGAATTGAGGACCAGGACCCCTTGGGACACCGGCAAGGCCCATGGGCGCATCTGGCGTGTCTCGAGAAAGGATCTCGCCCTCGATCGAACCCCCTTGAGGCCTTGGCCGGGCGATTCCAACCCGCGCCATTGGGTGTCGTTGCTGGAGCATCCAAACGGGTGGTTGCGGGACACCGCGCAGCGCTTGATCGTGGAGCGGCGTGCGGCGGGATCGTCCGCAAGCCTTCGCCTGTTGCTCAAAGGGTCGGGCAGCGCCCGGTCGGCGGTTCACGCCCTTCACACCCTCGATGGATTGGGCTTGCTGACGCCCGACGATCTCCTTGTCGCCAGCAGGTCGTCTCATCCTCGCGTGCGCGAGCAAAGTTTGCAGCAGGGTTTGCGAGCGGAACGGGTTTTGGAGCTGATGCGTGACCCGGATCCTCGCGTGCGTTTGCGGGCGATCCTCCAATCCCAACGTGTGTCGGAAAGCGATGAGAAGGAAAAGGCGATTGCGGATGCCGTTGCGATGGCTGACTCGGACCGTTGGATCCTCGTGGCCGCGGCCTTGGCGACGAGTCGCAGTCCGGTTCCGTGGCTTGATCGTGTGAAACAACCAGCCCTGTCCCGCCCGGCTCCGTCGCCCCGCGGGGCGGATCCCGACCGGGAGCAAGTCGTGAAGCGATTCATGCCTGCGCTTGCGCTTGAGGGAAAGCCCGGCCACGGTCTCGAGTTGGCGCGGAACCTCTGTTTCCCATGTCATGTTTGGCGCGGGCAGGGCAGGAGGGTGGGACCTGATCTGACCTCATTGGCCAGCAAGTCGCCCGAGGCTTTGCTGGTGGATATTTTGGACCCCAGCCGTCAAGTGACGCCCGATGCGCAATCCTACGAGGTCGTGATGACGAATGGCGAAACCGTGGCGGGGTTGATCGCCAGCGAATCCGACACGCGCATCACCCTGCGCCACGGAGGAGGGCCGGACATTTCGGTGGCGCGAGCGTGGGTCGTTTCCATGCGCGCTTCGGGCCGATCGTTGATGCCGGAAGGGTTGGAGGCGGGGTTGACGATTCAGGACTTCGCGGATCTGTTGGGGTTTTTGCTGCGCGCCGAGTCCCTGCCTTGAAGATTGTCCCTGGCCGGCCGGGAGATCCAAGGCGGCCGTGGCTCCCTGGCGCGTGGAGAGCATGGAATGGCTTCGTTCTTCACCCGACGCGGCGCGCCCCGACAACTTGCGGAGACACCGAACGCGACGCGGTGCATCCCGATGTTGCCGGTGATGCAGGTAGGGCGCGTCCGTCCCGGCGCGCCGCCGGAGCATGATGTTTTGCATCCCGTGGGCGGCGGGCTGGGACAGGCCCGCCCTACCAACAACATCGGGATACACGGAACGCGACGTTCCATTCACAATTAGAATGGCGGAGGACGGAGCTTCCGGTTAGAACCGCCGCCAATCGATGTCCGTCATCAGCAGCACCAGGCGTCCTCGCAATGTGGATGCGCGCCGGGCTACGGCGATCCTCTATGGCGACTGGGGCACCAGCAAGGCCTACGTCATTGGGTTGGCATTCGCCGCCGCCGGTTACAGTTCCTTTGGTTTGATCGCCGCGATGTGTGTTCTCACCGCGCTGGTGGGGATCAATTACATCACCATTTGCCGCCTTTATCCCGACGGCGGGGGGGTGTACGGGAGCGTCCGGCACCGGTCGGAAATCCTGTCGATCGTGGGCGCGTTTCTGCTTCTGGCGGATTACATCGTGACGGCGGCGCTCAGTGCGTTGTCGGCCTTCGAGTATTTGGGGGTGCCGAATCCCCATCAGTTCGCCGGCCTCGCCATTCTCGTGATCGGAGCTTTGAATTATTTCGGACCCCGCCACACCGGAAGCCTGGCGTTTTTGGTGACGATTCCCACTGTGGCCGTGGTGGGTCTGCTGATCCTTTTCGCCGCTCCCCATTTCGGGAAGGCGGTCCAGAATATCAGACCTTTGCCGGACGATTGGGGCGTTGTATGGGCCGGCTTCGTCAGCATCATTTTGGCCTTGTCCGGCGTCGAGGCAATCGCCAGCGCGACGGGGGTGATGAAGTTGAACCGTGGCTCGACGGACGAACGGCCTCTGGTCACCCAGACCTCGACCAAGGCCATTCTTTGGGTGATGGCCGAGGTCTGCGTGTTCACAGCGCTGCTTGGGCTCGCCATGCACGGGCTGGATGGATTGACCATCAGCCCGGGCGGGAACAGCGGCGGCCACCATGGCTCCGGAGCGCAAGTGGACGCTCCGGGGAATCCCGGCGTGCGCGATTACATGCTCCGTTACATGGGGAACGTGTATGTGGGGCATGTTTTGGGTCCCACCGCCGGACAGGTCTTCGGCGCGGTGATCAGCATCGTGCTGGCGCTTCTTCTTCTTTCCGCGGTGAACACGGCTATTGGCGCCCTCATCGGTTTGCAATTCGTGCTTTCGCGGGACGGGGAGATTCCCAGGGGCATGCAAAAATTGAATGCGTTCGGCGTTCCGGTGTTGCCGATTGTCCTGGCCACGGTCGTACCCGCATTGCTGGTCATGTTCGTCAGCGACGTTTCCGGCCTGGCGGATCTCTACGCGGTGGGCGTGGTGGGTGCCATCGCCGTGAATCTCATTGCCACGGCGACGGATCGCAAAGCCCAGGTTCGCACTTGGGAGCGCGCCTTGATGTTCGGCACCTTCGCAGTCATGGCGGCCATCGAGATCACCCTCTTTATCAACAAACCCAATGCGCGCGTGTTCGCCGCCTCGATTCTGGCCATTGGATTGATCCTTCGCGGCATCGCCAAGGAGTGGGAACAGAAACGCCGTCCGTCCCCGACCACCGCCCCGGAACAGCCTGAACAGGACGCTCTGTCCGCCTCGGAACCTTCCGAGGCTTTCGACGGTCCCCCGATGCTCTGCGCGGTCCGGGGCGTTGGACGCACCCTGGACTTCGCGTTGGCAGAAATGGCGGAAACCAAGCGTCCCCTTTATTTGCTCTACGTGCGGGAGCAGAAAGTCCTGACCGAACAGGATCGGACCCGCACTTGGCATTCCGACGCGGACGCGCGGAAGATATTCTCTTACGCGAAGGAGAAGGCGGGCGATCGTCCGGTTCGCTACTGTTATGCCGTCAGCGAATCTCCCGCCGACACAATCGTCGATATTGCCGCGACACTGGGGGTTTCGCGTGTCATGCTGGGTTCGCCCAAGCGGGGGTCCTTAATCACGATGCTGCGCGGCAACATCATCACTGAAGTCTCGCGCATTCTGCCGGAGGACATTCATTTGATTGTGCACGCTTGAGGTTGAGGGCGGCGTCAACGCATGCGGGGCGCAAACATCGGGTGAATTGGGACCGGTCCGTAGACGCGGGCTCCATAACCTTCGAGCGTGTCTGAAAACCATCCTTGCTGGACGAGCTTGGTTTCCTTCGATCCGACCACAGGCATTCTCGCTGTGGAAACCACGGGTGGGCTGATGCGAAACTTGGCCTCGGTCGAAGTATTGTTCACCGCCAGAATATATTCGCCGGGGGGAACCGCTTCGTTCCCCTCGGACACCCTCAGCCATGCCAGACTCACACGGCTTTCCTGAACTTCATTGAGTCGGGAGGCTTCTTCGTAAATCAAGGATTGCCGCCACGGCCACCAGCCATGCTCGGCTTCGAATAGCGGCTGCCAGGCGCGGATTTCCGCCACGATCCGTTTCAAGGATGCCCAAAGCTCCGGATGCTGATCCAGTTGCCAACGGTTCGCCCGGTAGGAGTAATAAAATAGGCCTTGGGCGCGTTGCACGAGCGCGCCATAGGTCATGCATCTCAATTCTTGAAACGTCGGTTCGCGAAACCCCGATTCACCCGGAAGCAAGTGTGGGAATGCGCTCCAATCGAACGCCTGCAGGATGGCGTAAAACGGTTTCCCCCCCGCGCTTCGCTGCGCCATCCGGACGTGCTGTTCGAACACGGACAGCGGTTGCCACGCCACAGGATACCGATCCACCATCAGCAGATCTCCCGCTTCGCGATAGTCGCTGACTTCGGCTCCATGCTGGAAAACCACCGCGAGAGGAGCGCGCGCCCGCATCCGCCTCAGGCTTCTTCGTGCCTCCAAGACCCAGGCAGGATGGATGTGGTTGAAGTCCGGTTCATCGACAAGATACCAGGCGAACAGGGCGGGGTGGCGATCGAGCGAGGCGACCGCACGAGCCGCCGCGTTCGTGTCGAAGGAGGGTCCGGCACTCGTGCCCGGGAAGGCAAACACCCGCATCCCGAGTTCGTGGGCGGCGTCAAAATAAGGGCGGGAAGCAGGTCCGACAACCACGTCAAACCCCGCCTCTTTGGCCACGGAGAGATCTTCGATCCGGTCCACGCCATACAAGCCCACGACGAAGTTTGAACGCGGGGCGCGGCATCCGCATGCGACCCACAGCAGGACCAGGCCGCAGGCGATACACCAAGCGCGCCCGCGCATCAGCCCGCTCATGGAGGAGGAGGAATCATTCGGATTCATGGCGTGGTGGCAGGGAAAGTGTCAGGGCGGCGAGCAGCGTGAAAGTCACAAGAATTCCGTGAATCTGCATCGGAAAATCGACCAGGGCATGGACCAAAACCAATCCCATGCCTGCCCAGGCTGCCTGAATCAACAAGGGCTCGCCCAAGCCAATCCAGCCCGGTCCCAACACGGCAAGCGCCAGCAAGGCGAACACCAGAATGCCGCCCGTCACCCCCCATTCGGCCACGGTTTGAATCCAGTCCGAATGCGCGTAGGGATACGCCGCTTGTCCCGGCGCCAGATGAAATCGATACACGGTTTCATAAGCCCTCGGTCCCGTTCCGAAAATCCAGTGATCTTCAATAAGATGCGTGGTGGAGCGATACTGTTCCTGCCTTTGGGCCCAAGCCGGATCCACCCGCAATTCGTGGCTGACTCGTCCCAAGCGCTTCTCCAGTGGCATCCATCCCAGGTAAAGTCCCAACGCGAGCAGACAGGCGAAGAGCGCGTGCAGGCTCGTTCGATGCTGGTTGTTGCGTCGGCGCGCATCCCAAGCCAGCAGCCCGTAGAGGATGGGCGCCGCCATGATTAAGAGCACCGCGCCCACTCGGTTCGTGGATATGATGGGGCAGGCGCCCATGAGAGCGGCAAACGGAAAAAGCACCTCGTATGCACCCGTACCCGTTCGTTCATTGAGCTGCGTTCCCGCCAGATGACGGGCGCGGGACAGCCACCAGAACGCCAGGCACACCGGCCAAAGAAGGTTGAAGTATTGCGCTCCATTCGCCCGGTAATTGAAGGGACCGAAATGAAACGACGCGTCACCGATGGTCGAAGGCATGATCCAGAGCAATTCTCCCGTCCCGGAAAGGCGCTGCAAAATGCTCGCCACGGCCAGCGTTCCTCCATTCGCGGTCAGAAACGCCAGAAAACGCGCCGCGCGGCTGGGAATCATGGGGACCTGCGCATTGAATCGTTCGGGCAGCTTCTCGAAGTAGGATTCTTGCTCTTCCCGGGTCTTCCCGCGCATCCAATCCCAAGCGGCCCAAAAGAGGCACGCCAATCCCAAGTATTCGTGCAAGGCGAACCATGTTTGCGGCGCGTTATAGGTGTGCGGCAGCCAAGCCACGCTCTCTTTTACAAGTTGGCCCTCGATCACACGGGAATTCGCCAGTCCCAGCGCGACATAACCCAGAATCGCGAGAGTGAGCCCGGCCATGGCCTTCATTACCGCCGCTCGCAGGATGAAAGCTCCCGGGAGCGGTTCGCTCTCATCCTTGACCGGTGGGTCTCCCCAGCGCGGCGGCGAGTGTCCCGCCGCCCACGACAGGAGCCGTCTCACCAATCCGGTGCCTCCGATCGCCCATCCCAGGGCGTTGATCGTATCAATGCACCATCGCTGGGTTGCGCCAAACCCCCAGGAAGCCAGGAAGAGCGCCGCGTAGATCAAGGTTTCCGCGGCGAGATCGTTCCAATGATGCCAGAGCGACGCCGTTTCGGGCGAGATCCGACCCGGCCTTGCCTCCGGTCCGGGTCCGGGCAGCCGAAGCGATCCTTCATGCTCTGCGTCGTCTTGGGGGCGTTCGGCCATCGGCACGATTGAACGCAATCTTCCCTCTCCGGCTCAAGCCCGAACGCCCCGGGCTCCCCGTTCATCGCCTTCGAACCGAGTTTTGTCACGGCGGTTGAGACTCAGACATCACGGAATCCTGGTGCTTTTCCCTTGCTCGGCAGCTCTTGTTGTTTACCGCGCCCCTTCTCCTTTCGTGGGAGTCGGCTTGACGACTCCGGTCCGGTAAGCGAAGACAGGACCGCCACGTTATGCGTTTCACAATCTTGGTTTTTTTCTTGGGAGTGGCGTGGCTTCGGCTTTCCGGGGCGGCGGTGGACGCGCCCACGTCGACCCCGCCGATTCCCGTCCCTTCGGAACGGATCGACGGGCCTCTTTTTCAATACAAACTCCAGGGGGAGTTGCGCGCATGGTCGCTGTCGCCCTTCGTGTCCCATGTCGCGGATTCTGGAACGGACAGCGAGGAATGGGACGTGCTCTACCCGTTTTTTTCGATCGACCGGTTTGGACTCGAGTATCGATGCCATCTGTTTCAGCTCATCAGTTGGGCAGGGGGCGGGGTGGCGGAGGATCAGGAGGCGCGTCGATTCACGATTTTCCCTTTTTATTTCCAGCAACGATCCTCGGACCCTTCCAAGAACTACACGGCGTTGTTGCCCTTTTACGGCACGGTCCGAGGACGGTTGTTTCGTGATGAGTTCAAGGCCGTCCTGGCCCCGCTTTACGTGCGCACGTTGAAGAAGGATGTGGTGACGGACAACTTCCTCCTCCCCTTCTTTCATCATCGCCACGGGGAACATGTTCGGGGCTGGCAATTCTGGCCCTTGTTCGGCCACGAGCGGAGAGAGCCTTCCACCCGGACGAACGGATTCGGGGAGACTGTTGTGGTGCCGGGCCACGAGAAGTCCATGGCCCTTTGGCCGCTGTTCTTTTCTCAACACCTGGGTCTGGGAACCAACGACCCCCAACGCAGGCTGGCGGCGATTCCGCTTTTCAACTTCGAGCGATCCGCCAAGCGCGATTCCACCACCTGGTTTTGGCCGTTCGGCTACACCCTCACGCATGATCGCGAGAAAAAATATCGCGAGCAGGCCGTGCTCTATCCCTTCATCGTGTGGGCCGAAGGCGAGGGGAAGAACGCCGTGCGGGTCTGGCCGCTGTTCAGCCGGACCCGTACTCCCACGGTCTTCCGCGAAATCTACCTCTGGCCCTTGTTTCGGAGGGACCACGCTGAAACGGAAGCACTGGAACGGGAACGTTCGCGCGTGTTGATGTTCGCGTACTCCGATCTGCGTGAGCGCAACAAGCTCACGGGCGCGGAAATGCGACGGACCGATCTGTGGCCCCTGCTTCATGCCCGGCGCGACGCCGAGGGGAAATCGGCGCTTCAGTTCCCCGCCTTGATCGAGTCTTACCTGCCGGGGAACAAGAGCGTGGAACGAAATTGGTCGCCGGTCTGGTCGATTTACCGGCGGGAGGAGGACGCCAAGGCCCGGACCGTCCGCGCCTCCTGGTTGTACAACCTGTTTCGCTACGAGCGCTCCGGAGACGAGAGAAAAGTCTCGCTCTTGTTCGGTTTGGTCCGCTATCAAACCGGCCTTGGCGCGCCGGGTTGGCGCTGGGCGGGTTGGAGTCCCGGAGCCTCGGAAGCCTCGGAAGCCGCGCCCGAGAGCCGCTGACCTGCTTCACTCGGTCCGTCACCCAATCGCATGTTCCAAAATATCGGCGAAATGCTGCTTTTGCTCTGGCGCACGCTGGGTGCGGGCGGCCAGTTGTGGCGCCAACGACGCAAGGTGGCGGAGCAACTTTTCGAGATCGGCAACGCCAGCCTGCTCATGGCGTGCATTCTCTCCATGTTCATCGGCGGTGTCATCGCGCTTCAAACCGGGCCGGTGCTGGTCGAACGGGGCCTTTCCAGTTCGATCGGCGGACTGGTGGGGTTATCCATGTGCAAGGAACTGGCCCCGGTCATGATGGCGGTGCTCATCGCGGGCCGCATTGGTTCCGCCATGGCCGCCGAGATCGGATCGATGCGCGTCTATCAGGAGATCGATGCCCTGCGCACCATGAACATCAATCCCATTCACTACCTGGTGTTGCCCCGCATCGCCGCCATCAGCTTGGCGTTGCCCACGCTGGTGATCTTCTCGATCCTGGTGGGGTGGATGGGAGGCGCGATCGTTTCGGTTTACAACCAACAGATCGCGATCACTTTTCAAGGATACTTCAGCAACCTGGGAGAATTGGTCGAGGCGAAGCACATCGCCCACGGCTTGCTGAAAGCCTTCGTCTTCGCCGTCGTCATCGGCGCGGTTTCCTGCCATCAAGGGTTGCAGACCATCGGGGGGCCGCGCGGCATCGGACGATCGGTGACCAAGGCCGTGGTCAATTCCATCGTGCTGATCCTGATTCTCGACTATTTCATTACGCGTCTCCTGCTGCACTTCGAGCCATGACCCTCTCCGACCCCGCCCCTGTCCGCTCGCCCGCCACCGGAGTCAAGGTGGAGGTGCGCGGCTTGCACAAGCAATTCGGGCGAACTTCCGTGCTTCAGGACATCAACCTGATCGTGGATCGCGGCGAGATTTTCGTCGTCATGGGACCGAGCGGAAGCGGCAAGAGCGTCCTGCTCAAACACCTCATCGGCCTGGAGGTTCCTGATCAAGGGGAGATCCTGATCGAGGATGTCTCCATCCTCGCCTCGAATATCCACGAAAGGCACCGCCTGGCCATGGTCTTTCAGTCCGGCGCCCTGCTCAATTCCCTCACCGTGGGTGAAAACGTCGGACTCTACCTTTCGGAACATCGGCTGAAGCCCCCGGACGAGATCGAGAGGATCGTGGTGGAGAAACTCGGTCTCGTGGGTCTGGAAGGCATGGCCAACCGCCTGGTGAGCGAATTGTCCGGCGGGATGAAAAAGCGCGTGGCCATCGCCCGCGCCCTGGTCATCGAACCGCAACTGCTCCTCTACGATGAACCAACCAGCGAACTCGATCCCGTCATGTCCGTCGTCATCGGCGAGGAAATCTACAACCTCAACCAGCGCATTGGCGTCACTTCGGTCGTGGTCAGCCATGATCGCGACCTCGCCTTTGGCATCGCGGATCGCATGGCCATCATCCATCAGGGCGTCATTGTCTGTGTGGGAACGCCGGATGAAGTGCGCAGCAACGAAGATACCTTTGTGAAGGAATTCCTGAATGCCGATCTGAAACTCTGCAAGACCAAGCGACCCTTATGAAAAACACCTTGGAAACCCGTCTCGGTATCTTTTTTGCCCTGGCTCTCATTGCCGGAGCCGTTCTGCTCGAAATGGCAGGCGGGGCCGATTTCTTCAAGAAAGGCAAGCAGGTCAAAGCGCTTTTCAATAACGTGCAGGACCTGAAGCCCGGTGACCCCGTGAAAATGGCCGGCGTGGCCATCGGCAAAGTCGAAACGATCGGATTCTCCCAGGGCCGCGTGGAAGTGACGTTCAAAGTCACGGACCCCCAGGCCGCCGTCAAGACGGACAGCAAAGCCGTCATCAAATTTCTCGGACTGCTGGGACAGAATTACCTCGCGATCTCCATCGGCTCCGCCGGCGCCATCCCCGTCGAAAATGGCGCCGTCATCGAGAGCACGGAGCAACCCGACCTCAGCACCCTCATGGCCAAGCTCGAAGGTGTCGCCACCGGTGTTGAAAATGTAACCAAGAACTTCAGCGCCGATAACTTCAGCAACTTGCTCGGGCCGTTCACGGATTTCCTCAAGGAGAACAAACCCCGCCTCGACAACATTCTCGTCAACATGCAAACCATCAGTTCCAACGTCGCCTCCGGACAGGGCTCGGTTGGCAAGATGATCAACGACGAGGCCCTCTACTCCTCCGCCCTGGGCGCGGTCAACAGCCTCAAGGCCGCCACGCATCAGATTCAATCGACCGTCGAGTCAGCCAAATCCCTGGTGACCGATGTGAATGAAGGAAAGGGGACGATCGGCAAACTGGTGCGGGACGAATCCCTTTTCCGGGAGACCACCAACGCCATGACTCAACTGCGCGAAATCCTGCAAAAAATCAACCAGGGGCATGGGTCCGTCGGCAAACTGGTCAACGACGAATCATTGTTCAAGAACGCCAAGATGACGCTGCAAAAAGTGGACAAAGCCACCGAAGGTTTGGAAGACCAGGGCCCGCTCAGCGTCATCAGCCTGGTCGTGGGGAGCTTGTTCTGACCTGGTTAGGATTGGGGGACCCCATTCCATCCCTACCGTTTGCGCATTTCGAACGTGCCGTGGTCGTACTTCGACTTGTAGGTGGACCGGAACGCGCCAGCCTGCATCTCCCCTGTGTAATCATAGACGCCTCCTGCCAGTGTTCCCAAATCCGCCTGGCCCGAGAATCGAAGCATGCCGTCACGCGATTCCACCACGAGATCCACGGGATAGGCATAACGAAAAACTTTCCAGTAGGTCGCGTGAAAATGCGCGCGGTAACGGTCCGGGCCTTGAGGCGTAATGACGCATCGAAGTTTCCCTCGATGGCTATTCTTGCCGCTGAGCCATCCGCCTTCCCACCGTCCAGCCAACGAGGCTGCCGGATGTGTCTTTCCTTCCTGTTGTCTCCACTCCCGATGAAAGGAGCTGCATCCGGTTTGGAACGCGGCGACCCATGCCACCGCGATCGCGATCCAACTGCGAATCTTGATCCTATCCATCAATCGTTTCATGCTCTTCGCTCCCGCCCCCAGCACGGCGCCCGGTGGATCACCGGCACCGGCCGCTTGAGGGCGGACCCAATTGTTGCAATTCAACTCGCGAATTCAAGAGGCAAGCCGGAGTCGCATCAGCATTTCCTGGCGGATGGCGCTTTTCGGGTTCTTGA
This sequence comes from Verrucomicrobiota bacterium, assembly GCA_016871495.1. Lineage (NCBI taxonomy): Bacteria > Pseudomonadati > Verrucomicrobiota > Verrucomicrobiota bacterium. The sequence continues at coordinate 59,107 of VHDF01000007.1, forward strand.
CCCTCGGCTTCCAGTTGGTCACGGTCCGCTGGCTTGGGATCTGCCTCGGCCTTGATGCGCTCGGAGTGCTGCTTGGCCATGGACTCTTCATGGTTTCCATGGGGCTGGGCGCGTGGATCAGCGATGCACCCTGGTTGAACCTTCGTCCAGCCCGCGCCGTCGCGCTTTGGGCCGCGGTTCTGGGGGTGTGGTCCGTCGCTTCGCCCTGGATCATTCCCGGCCTCTCCACCTGGATTGCAAGTGCCGCAGGGTGGGGCGGAGGCTGGGCCGACTGGTGGAAAGCTTGGCCTGGACTCCTGGTCGCGCAGCTACCCGGAGCAGTGGCTTGCGGCGCCTTGTTTCCGTCCGTCGATCGAGGCGAGTCCGCGCGATTCGAAGCGGCCGTTGACTTGCCTGAACCGGTCACGCCTCGACCCTCTTTATCCAAGGGCTACGCGTCATGGATGACAGGCGCGGCCCTCGCTTCTCTAGCTTCCATCTGGTGCCTCGTGCGGTGGGTGGATCTCGAACAAGCCTTTTGGGGATTAGGGATTCTGGCGCTCGCTCTCGCGATCTCGATGTTGCCTGGCTTTTCCTGGCCCCGATCCGATTCGAACCCTGCACAAAAACTTCCTGCAGCTCGGGAACTTTCGGTTCGTGCCCATGCCCGTCGTTCTCCGGCAGCCGGGCTGTTCGTCGCTTGGGCTCTGGGATTGTTCGGAGGCGGTCATCAACTGGTTTTGGTCCGGCTTCTGGGTGAATATCTGGAGGGCACTTTTTTGACTTACGGCGTGGTCACATGCACCGCGCTTCTCGCGGCTTCCACGGGTGCGTGGCTGGCGGTAAGGGGCGGATGGACGAGCGGGACGAAGGTGCCCTACTTCTGGATGCTGAGCGTGGCGCTGACTCCCCTCATGCTGATTCCGGCTTCGACCGTGTTGGAAATGATCCGTACATCGGGCGGACTTGGATCGGTCTTGGCGGCCGAGTTCGGGGTGGTGTGGGTGGTCCTCGGCCCTGGCGCGCTTTTGATGGGGGCATGGTTCGCGCGAACTGCGCAGGAGGCGGGAAACTCGCCGGAAGTTCGTTTCGGTCGATGGTACGGGATGAATCTGATCGGGGTGGGAGCGGGAGGGTGGCTGTTTCTCGGACTGATAGCCGCCGCATGGGGAATGTCCCGTGCACTCGTCATTCTGGTGGTTTGCGCGCTGGGGTTCGTGTGCGCTTTCGGTCAGACCTTCTCCCGGGTCTGGAGCGTGTCCGTGATCGCCGGGTGCGCCTTGTTGTGGAGTTTGCCCGATTCGGCCTGGCCGGTTCGACGTGCTCCATCAGGTGAAAAGACCCTCGAACAGTTCACAGGTTTTTCGGGAACAGCCAGCGTGACGGAAGACGCGCAAGGCCGGCGAACCCTGAGAGTCAATCGCCGGTTTCAGATGGGAGGGACCGCTGTGACCGTGGCTCAGCAACGGCAGGCGGATATCCCGCTTCTCCTCCATCCTGCTCCCAAGAATGCTCTTTTTTTGGGGGTGGGGACGGGGATCACGGCCCGCCGTGCCCAGGTTTATCCCCGCCTGAGCTCCGACGCGGTGGAACTGCTTCCCGAAGTTCTGAAGCTCCGCCATTGGTTTGATTCGGCGACGGCGCGTACCGCCCCTGAAGCATCAATCAGCTTTCATGCCGGGGACGCTCGGCGCTGGGTGGCGACAGCGGCTCAAAGGTACGACGTGGTCATCGGAGATCTCTTTCATCCCGGGCTCGATGGGGTGGCCGGGCTCTACAGCCGTGACCACTTTCAACGCGTTCAGCGCTTGCTGTCCCCAACCGGACTCTTTTGCCAATGGCTGCCCGTGTTTCAAATGGACGAGCGGCTTTTGCAGCTGGTGACGAGGACTTTCCTCGATGTTTTTCCACAAGCCCAGGCGTGGATCCTCCACTTCAATGTCGACCTCCCGGTGCTGGCGCTTGTTGCCGGCGCGCCCGCCAGCCGCGAAACCCAGCGTTGGAACGTACCGCTCGAATCTTCGCTCGCCTCCGCTCTTCGAGCCACCGGGTTCGCCAGCGCGCATCATCTCGGGGGTTGTTTCGCCGCGGGACCCGACGCGTTGCGCGCTTGGGTTGGACCTGGTCCCCTGAACACAGACGTCCGTCCGTTTGTGTCCGTCTGGGCTCCACGGGTGCGATTTGCCAAACCCCAGGAACCCGGACAGCTTCTCGTCAGCCTGTTGCGGCGTTGGGGAAATCCTCATGCCTCCGATTCGAACTCCGAAACCTGGCGATTCCACGAAGCCCGCGATCTCTACCTTGAAGGACTATTGGTCGAGTCCGAAAAGAATCTGGATCAGGCCATGGACCATTACCTTCGATCCGCCGCCACTTCTCTCTTTTTCACACCGGCCTACGCGCGTTGTGTGGAGACGATCCGCGTGACTGCTGCAGTCGATCGTGGCCGGGCCAAACAATGGTTCGACCGCCTGGAACAGGTCCGTCCCGACCAACCGCTGGCCCGCCGTCTGCTCGGCCCGCTGTTCTCACCGGAGACGCGTTGATGGGCTGGCGCGGTCCGGGAGCGGAGGGCGGCGTTCACGCCGCATCAGGGTGTGTGGTCGAGCGCAGGTGGCGCGTCCGAGGGGGGAGGTTTAGTGCAAGAGCGAACGATTGCACCATGGGCAGGCTGCGCGGCTGGAGGAGTTCGGCGGGGCGGGATTGGGCGACGCGGAAGCGCCGTGAGCGGCGCGCGGCTGTGTCCGAAGGATCAGCCGCAGCAACGTTGCTTGGCACGAGCTCGTCGATTGTTCTTCCCGCGCTGAAACCGCGACCCGTTCACCAAGAAACCGCTGAATCGCTCCAGAAGTTCACCAGATTTTTGCCGATCTCGCCCAGAAAACGCGAAGGCATGGCCGATTCTTCCCACCCCTGCGCGGAACGGCGCACCGAAGGGTAGGTCAACGTCAGATATTTTTTGGCGCGCGTTACCGCGACATAAAACAAGCGTCGCTCCTCCTCGATCTGGTCCACGTCCTCCATCGCGCGCCGGGAAGGAAACAAACCCTCGGCCAGGTTGATGACGAAGACCGCCTCGAATTCGAGTCCCTTCGCCTGGTGGATGGTGGAAAGTCTCACGGACCGGCCCTCGCCTTCATCGTCCCGGGCTGCCTCGGTCTCCAGGCCCGAATACAACGCGAGTTGGGTGAGAAACTCCCGGGTGTCTGAAAACTCCATGGCGAACTGCCTGAGCTGGCTCAGATCCTCCAGCCGCTTCTCCACGTTGTCATAGGCCATTTTCACGTAATCCTCATAGCCGCTTTTGAGGAGGACTTGGACCGCAGTCCCAGGCTGGTTCGAAGTCTCGCATTCGGCAATGGCCTCCGCCCACCGTTTCCAATCTGGTTTCGCGCGCGCCGGAACCTTCTCGGCGCAGGACGCGAAGGCCCGCGAAACGCGATCGGGTGATGCCGCGTCGGACGCGTTCCAGGCCGCCAGGAATTGTCCCCAGAGTTTTGCGGCTGATTTTTCACCCACCCCCGGGGCCATGCGTGCCAGGCGGCGAAAACTCACCTCATCCCCCGGATTGGCCAGCAGCCTCAGGAACGCCACCGCGTCCTTCACGTGCGCTTGTTCGAAGAAACGGATGCCGCTTGTCACTTGATGGCGGATCTGCCGGCGGCTCAATTCCAGCTGCAATTCGAGCGCGTGAAAGTGCGAGCGGTAAAGGACGGCGATTTCTCCGGGTGACACGCCCTCCTCGATCAAATCCGTGATGCGATCCGCCAAGAATCGGGCCTGGGTGCGGCCTGTGGAACATTCAACCACCGCCGGTTTTCCGCCTGGATCGAGCGATGCCCGCAAGGCCTTCTCGAATTGTTCTGTATTGGTTGCGATCGCCGCGTTGGCCACGTCCAAAATCTCCGGAGTACTCCGGTAATTCGTCTCAATCTTGAACACCGCGGCGCCGGGATATCGCTTCGGAAAATCGAGAATGTTCCGGAATTCCGCCCCACGCCACGAATAGATACTCTGGGAATCATCGCCAACCACCATCACATTCCGGTTCTTCGCGCCCAGGAGATCGATCAGGTCCGATTGCAACCGGTTGGTGTCTTGGTACTCGTCCACCAATACAAACTGAAACCGCCGCTGCATCGCCTCTCTTGCTTCCGCGTCTTTCTCCAGCAGCTCCAGCCACAGCCTGAGCAGATCATCGAAGTCGTAACACTGCGCCGCTCGCTTGCGCTCCTGGTAAACCTTCCGGACTTCTTCCAACTTTTCCAGAAAGGCTTCGCCATCCAGGGCAATTCTTTCGAACCACCCGGCCAATCCGAGCCGGCGGTTGGCCGACTGCGAAAACATGTCCGCGATGGCGTCCACCTTGGGAAACTCCTTGTCTTTCCGGTCGATGCCGCACTCCGCCAGGCAGGTGGCGAGTAAATCCTCCGAGTCCGACCGGTCTAAAATCGTAAAGTTTGCGCCGACCCCGATGGACTCCCCGTAACTGCGCAAGATGCGGGCGCCCACTGAGTGAAACGTGCCGCCCCACAACTCACGCAGCTCCCGTCCGAGCAACCCGGCGACACGAGACATCATCTCCCGGGCCGCCTTGTTGGTGAACGTCAGCAACAGGATTCGTTCAGGGGGGATGCCCTGCTCCAGCAGGAAAGCGACGCGATAGGTCAGCGTGCGCGTCTTGCCCGATCCCGCCCCGGCCAGCACCAGCGCCGGACCTGGGGGCGCTGTCACGGCCTCGTACTGCTGATCATTCAGTTCAGCCCGATAATCGATCTGCAATTCGGTCAGGGGACGGTCCATGCCAGAAATCCATGAAACTCCAATACGGATTCAACGCAAACACCAGCCACTTTTGGTGATTCCCTCATGTGCAATGGGATGACCCGGATCGTGAATGGGAATCTGAATTCCGAACCTCCGTGTCTCTGTGCCTCCGTGAGAGACAAACCCAACCCGGGGATTCTTCGAGATTCACCTGAATGATGTGTGCCGCCCCGGAAATTCGCTGAAACCTCCTTTCTTTAAGGAACCGTGCAACAATGACTTCCGGTTTTCTCGCTTGTTCTTTTGACCTGGAGCATCGTTGCACTTCGATCACAGACCCATGGCCAGGGCATGCTCCCTCAGTGCGCCTCGCTCCAGGTCAAAATCCCGGCGCGAGAAGATCGGAATTCATGGTTGCGCGATTCCTAAGGCGCATGGACTAAATTCCAGTTGCCTTTTTTCTTTCTCCATGACCCCGGCTCGGCTTTATTGGTGCCCACGCATTCACAGGATCCCATCGCATGAAAAATACCTCCATTTCCTTGTCCCGCCGCCACTTCGCCACCGGCTTGGCCGCGACCGCCTCGCTCGCCTTCTCCGGTCCCACTTCCTTGCTGCCGCAGGCCGCCGCGGCGGAGTCGTCCTCCCGCATTGTCACGCCTCCCTCCGGCAAGACGATGCTCCTTTCCTGCAAGCTAGGCATGATCGCCAAAGAGCGCGACGGACGCAAATTGAGCATTGTCGAACGGCTCTCGATGGCCCGCGACGCCGGCTTCGACGGCGTGGATTTCGATGAGGCAGGCAGTTTCACCGCCGAGGAAGCGCGCCAGGCCGTGCGTGAATCCGGCGTCTTCGTTCACAACGCCATCAACCATGCTCACTGGAGCACGCGCCTCACCGATCCCAGCGCCGACACGCGGGCCAAAGCCCGGGCCAATCTCGAGCATTGCCTTCGCGTTTCCCATGCCGCCGGCGGCAGTGGCGTGCTCATCGTCATTGGCAAAGGCGAGGACGGACCCGCCGCCGAGATCGAGGAGCGCTGCCGCCAAGAGTTGAAAAAGCTGCTTCTAACCGCCGCTTCCCTCGGCCAGATGATCCTCGTCGAAAACGTCTGGAACCGCATGATGTACGAGCATGACCAGGGTCCCGAACAGGATGCCGGACGCTTCGTTCGCTTCATCGACAGTTTCAAGAGCCCGTGGATCGGGATGTACTACGACATCGGCAACCACTGGAAATACGGGCTGCCCGGTGACTGGATCCGCGCCTTCGCGCATCGGTGCGTGAAGCTGGATGTAAAGGGATTCAGCCGCGCCAAGAACAAATTCGTGGACATCACCAGCGCGGAGGACGACCTGCCTTGGGGCGAGGTGCGGAAAGCGCTGGCCGACATCGGATTTCACGGCTGGTGCACGGCTGAAGTCGGCGGCGGCGACGTCAAACGCCTCACGCTCGTCCGCGAACAAATGCAAAAAGCATTCGGACTTTGATGAGTCACGCGGCATGAGAGGTGCGGAGCGCGGCGTTTACGCCGCATCCGGGTGTATGTGCAAGGGCGGGTGGCGTGTTCGAGGGGGATGATGAGTGCAAGAGCGAACGATCGCACCTTGTGCAGGTCGTGCGCTGTGAGGGACTCGAAAAGGGCGGGATTGGGCGACGCGGAAGCGCCGTGAACGGCGCGGTCCGGGGGCGGTGGAGCGCGGCTGTGTCCGAAGGATCAGCCGCAGCAACGTTGCCTGGCATGGGCCCGTCGACTGTTCCTCCCGCGTCGCAACCGCGACCCGCTGCGGCTGGCTTTCAGCACAGCCGCGCTCTGAACGCGTCCCACGCCTGATTGGGATTGTAGATTTCCTGATAAAACTGGGCGACGGATGCGCGGTTGAAACGATCGACACTGAGCCCGGCGGCGTTGAGGCCGGTGCCGGTGAAAAGGACGAAGGAAACGAATTGGAGCATGACCGCGCGGTTCATAGCTCGGAGGTGCGATCGATGCTGATCTGTTTCATGGACAATTTGCTTTACGGAGCGCGGCGTTTACGCCGCATCCGGGTGTGTGTGCAAGCGCGGGTGGCGTGTCCGACGTGGGAGGATTGATGCCCGGGGCTAAGCATTTCACCGCAGGCATGTCGCGCGGTAGGAGGAGTTCGGCGGGGCGGGATTGGGCGAAGCGGAAGCGCCTCGGAATGAAATTATTGAAAGTGTCGGAAATCTTTCCACTCGTGAACGGCGCGGTCCGGAGGCGAAGCACGGCTGTGTCGCAGACCAGCCGCAGCAACGTTGCCTGGCACGAGCCCGTCGATTGTTCCTTCAGCGTCGAAACGGCGACCCGCTGCGGCTGGCTTTCAGTACAGCCGCGCTCCGAACGCGTCCGGCTTGCGAGAAGGGCAAAAGCAACAAATTAGAGCATGACCGCGCGGTTGGAGGACAATTCTGCTTTGCGGAGCGCGGCGTTTACGCCGCATCAGGGTGTGTTTGCAAGCGCGGGTGGCGTGTCCGACGTGGGAGGATTGATGCCCGGGGCAAAGCATTTCACCGCAGGCATGTCACGCGGTTGGAGGGGTTCGGCGGGGCGGGATTGGGCGACGCGGAGGCGCCGTGAACGGCGCGGTCCAAGATCGCCATATCGTTCAGGTTGGCCACTTTCGGATACATTGCTTGTTCATCGGTGCATCCCGATGTTGCCGGTGATGCAGGTAGGGCGCGTCCGTCCCGGCGCGCCGCCGGAGCATGATGTTTTGCATCCCGTGGGCGGCGGGCTGGGACAGGCCCGCCCTACCAACAACATCGGGATACACGGCTTGTTCATCCGCGGCTGAAGCTGTGATTGATTTGGACCTGTTCCCCCGTTACCCTGCCCATATCCACACGAAAACCTGAATTCAGCGTCCCCGCGATCAAGAGTGCCCATGAATAAATCCATCCGCTTCACTCGCCGCCAGTTCTTGCGCGCTTCTGCCACGGCGGCGGCCGCCTTCACCATTGTTCCCCGCCACGTTCTGGGCGGTGCGGGTTTCACCCCGCCCAGCGAAATCCTCACGCGCGCCGTCATCGGCGTCGGAGGCATGGGCATGGGACACGTCAAGAGCATCAACACCTCCTGCAAACTCCTCGCTGTCTGTGATGTCGATGCGAAGCACTTGCAAAATGCAGTGCAAGCGGGCGGACCCGATTGCAAAGGCTATCGAGATTTTCGGGAAGTGCTGGAACGAAAGGATATCGACATCGTTCACATTCCCACGCCGCCCCACTGGCATGCGTTGATCGCCATCGCTGCCGCCAAGGCGGGCAAAGACATTTGGTGCGAAAAGCCCATGACCCGCACCATCGGCGAAGGCGAGGCCCTGGTGGCGGCGGTTCGCAAACACCGGCGCATCTTTCGCCTCAACACCTGGTTCCGTTTCCAGGACAACCTCTACGGGATGGGAACCCCCGTGAAGCCGATCAAAAAGGCCCTCGTCCATGGCCTGCTGGGCTGGCCCCTCAAAGCGACTTTGAACGCATCCACCGGATTTGATTGGAAGTTCTACTGGGTCGGCCGCACCGATTTAGTTCCTCAACCGGTCCCACCCGAACTCGACTACGACTTTTGGCTTGGCCCCGCCCCATTCAAACCCTACCACCCGCATCGTGTCCACGGCACGTTCCGCGGCTATTGGGATTACGATGGCGGCGGCTTGGGGGACATGGGGCAGCATTACCTCGATCCCGTGCAGTATCTGCTCGGCAAGGATGACGAAAGTCCGGTCCTGATCGAATCCGACGCGCCCAAGCAGGACACCGACGCCGTCGGCACGTTTCGATACATTCGCATGGTCTACCGGGACGGCTGCGAAATCATTCTTGACGGGGAAAACCGGGACAAGTCGGCGGCCTTTCTCGAAGGACCCCAAGGCAAGATATTCAAGGGCCTCAAGTCCGATATTCCGAACTTCGAATCCAAGCTCGCCGGCTTGTCTGACCCCGAACCGCAGCTTACGGATTTTGTGGAAGCCGTGAAAACGCGGCGTAAGTTTGCGCTGAACGAGAGCAATGGCCACCGGTCCTGCACCCTCGTCAACCTGGCCAAAGTGGCCATGCAAACGGGGAAGGTCTTGCGTTTCGACTCGAAACGGCAACGCTTCATCGGCGACCGGGAGGCCAATCGACACATCCTCGAGCCCATGCGCGGGCCTTGGAAACTTTAGGGATCAGAAGCCCCGAGGGGATCGCAGAGAATCGCTCCCGCACGATCACGGATTCTCGACGATTCGGTAGAATCGTTGCGCGCGAGCCCTGACCGGACCCTCCCCGATGCTGGACGTTTCCCCCGTGGCGGTGACGGTGGACAACACCCGCCACTCGGCCTGCAACAAATCGTCCTTGCTCTGGACCTGGTAACTCACGCCGGCACGCGAGGTCCAATGGAGCCTGATGGATCCGTCAGGCTCCACCGTTGCTCTCAAAGCGGGCCCTGCGGACCCGCTCACCACCACGACGATGGAGAGAGTGGATGATTGGGGGGGAGTTCCGTTGTCCGTCGCTCTCGCCACCAGGGTGAAGGAGCCTGGCTGGGTTGGGCGCCACGTCAACCGGCCCGTGTCTCGATCGATCGCCGCGCCAGCCGGTGCAGGCGCGTCCAAGCTGAAGCGAACCGTTTGGCCAGGATTGGGATCGAGCGCGGTCAATGGGATCACAAGTTCGATTCCGACCACCGCGTTTTGCGTCGGGACGGGATTGAACACAGGCGGCCCATGGAGACCGGGTGCATTCGCCGCCCCAGGAGTGGCTACTGAAACCAGCTTTCGCTCGAAACCTTGTCCATCCGGGACCGAGGCCATCGCCGAGTTGGGTGGGACACCGGCATACTCAAGGTAGTCGAGCACCGCCTGAGCTCCCGATTGCAACCGGCTCAGGACCACGGCCCCTGCGGGCAGGCCGAGTCTAAAGTTCGCGTGCAGCGACGCCGGAGTGGTTTCAGCAGGCTCACCATCGGCAAACACGAGCAAAGTGGTTCCTGGCGCGAGAGTGGTCCCGGGCGGAAAAGCCCATGGGCTGGGGAGATCAAAACTCGATCCGAGAAACAATCCCTCGAGATTCGCGACAGTCGTTCCCGCGTTGATCAACTCGATCCAAGGCTCGCGTTCACCGTTCGCGTCCGTGATTCCGGCGGTGTTGTTGGGCAGTAACTCGTTGATCCAAACTTCAGGGAAGGCGGGGAGCGACGCGGCAATGCTGTTCGTTTCGCCTGGGGTGACCGACGCAATCGAGCCTCCCACCAAATTCAAAGTTGCGCCGAAGACCACGTCGCTGCTTGTGGCGTTGACTTGATGCACTTCCACCGCAAAGACATTGGTTCCGGCCACCAGGGCGTTCGCGGGAAGGGTAATCGGCCCCACCCATCCGGCATCCCCAACCGCGTTTTTGGGGTTGAGGAAGTCAAATCCAATGGTGTTGAAATCCACGGGTCCGGGATCGATGCCCTGCCGGTGAACTTCGACTCCGTTCAGGTAAAAAACGGCGCCATCATCGATGATGTTGCTCAGCACCAAAGAAGCGCCCTTCGGCACGGTGGGCAGCACGAAACGGGTCCGGAAATAGTAGGTGTTTTGACCGATCGTCAATGCGGTGCTCTTCGGGGCCGGCAACGCCGCGGTTTCCACGTAATGCAGGGCGCGTCCCTGTGGCCAGGGGCCATCATTGAACGCGGAATTCTTCCAAGAGGCTTCCAGCGGTCCGGCTTGATAATACTTCCAAATGCCGTTGATGGCGATGAGGTCCCGGGGTCCGGTGTAGTTCTCGGCTACACCCCAGTTGGCGACGCGCGCCCTGGATTGCGTCGGATCGATCACCTGAAGCGAAGTGCCCCCGTTGGAAGCCTGCGCCGGCCACGGTGCGGAGGCGCGAAAGACCACCCGATCCAAAACCGCACCCGAATCACCGGGAGCCATCAACCGCAAATCGTCTTCGCTGGCTCCCAACGATCCTGTCCAAACCCCCGCTAACAAGGGCTTGGTGCCATGCGCGGCGCGGAACGCGGTTGCATCGCGCGCCACGGATAGGATCCCGCCGGGGTTCAACCGGCTGCCTGAAGGGAAGACGAAGTTGAGGGATCGACCCGACAGACGGTAACCCGAGAGATCCCAAGCGGTGACCGCCGAGGCATTGTGAAGTTCGATGAACTCACCGCCAAGGGATGAACGATACAGCACCTCGTTGAATCCCACTTTGAACTTTGGATGCACCGTCACGGTAAAGGATTTCGAATCCGCCACGCCGCCCCCCGGCAGATCGGTAACCTGGATGGTGATGCGGTTGGTGGACGCGCCGGCGTCCGCCGGCACATTCCACTCGAATGCTCCCGTCGCGGAATCAATGGAGGCGCCGCTGGGGGCGCCTGCCGCCAGGGAAAACACCAAAGGTTGTGGTGGAAGATCGAGATCGGTGGCAGCGGAGATGAAGTTCAGGCGAGTGCCTTCCTCCAAGTTGAAATCGCCAATGGCCGCCAGCTTGGCCGGCTGATTGACCTCGTTCACGGCCAGACCGAAAGAACGCGTGCTGCTCAATGATCCGCCGGTCTTCTCCGTCACTCGAACAAGAATAATATGGCTCGAGGGACCTTGCGTTTCGTCCGGCGTCCAAGTGATCAACCCCGAGTTGGCGTCGATGCTGAGTCCCGGAGGCGGATTGCCGTCGAGAGCATAACTGAGAGCGGCGTTTGCGTCGTCGGGATCTGCCGCCTTGACCTGGTATCTGAACGTTGTGTTCTCATCCACCGTTTGAGCCTGAATCGCCTCGATCAACGGTGGATTATCGACTTCATTCACGGTGATGTTCACTTGGGCGGTGGTGGAAAGCGGCGGATTCCCATCGTCACGGATCAGGACTCGAATCACATGGCTCCCCGGTCCATCGGTTTCCGTCGGGGTCCAAGCAAGATCTCCCGTGGCTGCATCCAGCTCGAGTCCTGCGGGCGTAGGTGGAACCAGTTCGTAGCGCAAGACGTTCACAGGTAGATCCGGATCAATGGCCTGCACGCGGACCCGGAGCGCTTGACCTTCGTCCACCGTGATCAACGTGGTCGGGCTCGCCACGGGCGGACGGTTGGCTTCTGCGACGGTGAGCGCGACGCTTTGCACCGAGGTGCGCGCGGGGATGCCGTTGTCCGAAACCCGGACCAGGATCGAATAGACGCCTGGCCCTTGGTTTTCCTCTGGAATCCACTGAAAACGGCCCGTCCGGGCGTCGATGGCCGCTCCCGGAGGCGCCCCGGCACCCAGGCTGAAGGAGAGGGTTTGCCCCGCGTCGGGGTCGGAGGCCACCGCTGTAAAAACCAGGGCGCTCATTTCCACTCCGGATTGCGCGGGGATGGCGGCGAGGTTGGGCGGGCGATTGCCGCCGCTCAGGAAATTGGCGGCACGAGGGGTTGCAATTTCGAAGGGCAACACACCGTCCGTCGAACCATCGGGAAAGCGTCCTGAGCTGACGTCACTCGTTTGGGGGCCATAAGTGAGATCGTTGACCAATTGATCATCCGGTCCGAAGACGCCGAGGTAACCGCCCGACTGGGCAAGCCGGAAATTCACGTGCAAGTCGAGACGGGTGGATTGGTTCTGCTTCGGTTCGTTGTCGGCCCACACGAGCAAGTATCCCCCGGGCGGAATGACGTAACCGGGCGGGATGATGAATTTACTTACATTGGTGGCCTCATCGGTCAGGCGGTAACTGGTGAGATCCAGGCTGGTCGTGCCGCCGTTATGCAACTCGAACCAATCGTCGCGAGCGCCATCAGCGGGGTCGGTGATGGAGTTGGTGTTGCTTGCCATGAACTCGTTGATGACCAGCTTGACGGAGGGGAATGCGGTGTTGTTGGGAGTGCCGAGGGTGACGGCGCTGAAAGCGCGCCGGTCTCGAGGTTCACCGTCTGGAAAACTGCCGAAACTTCTTCCGGGAGTTAATTGGCGATAATCGATGTAATCGATCACCGCCGGTGTGAGGCCGGGACCTTGACGGCGGACCAGCGCGACAGAGCCATTCGTCGGTCCCACCCGAAAATTGGCATGCAACGCGGCGGCGGTGGATTGTTGAGTCTGGCCATCCAGCCACACCACTAGAAATCCTTTCGGCGCGATGGTTGTGCCGTTGGGGAACGGCCACTGGGTGAGATTCGTGTAATCGGGCGCGAGGAAAAGCCCGGTAAGATCCACGGTCTCGGTCCCGGCATTGTAAAGCTCCACAAACGATTCCCGTTCCCCCGCGTTATCGGTCGGACCCGCGACATTCGAGGGGAGCACCTCATTCAGCCACACCTCGGGAAACAAGGGGAGCCCGAAGCTCAGGCTGTTCGCGCGTCCGGGCGTCGCCAGAATACTATCGTTGGTTGCCGCCGCGGTCCAATTACCCACTCGATACGCTCCGAGCGAAGCATCGATCAACTGCAGCGAGGGTCCCCCTCCATCGGGAGTTTTTGGCCAGGGGCCCTCGTCATCGTAGCGCACGTCACTGATGAGAGTGCCGCTCCCGCCGGCGCCGGGCTTCACGAGCCGCAAGTGCTCGCCTCCATTATCGAGATTGCCGGGGAACTCGTCAAAGACGGGAATGGTGTTGCCGTAGGCGGTGGCAAAGCCCCTGCGATTACTCACCAGCAGCATATAACCGTTTCGCGGCACGATCGCGCCTTCGGGGAAGGTGTAGCCCGCGCCCTCCAGCCGGTAACCCGACAGATCGAAGGGCGTAGTGGAGGAGGCGTTATAAAGCTCGATGAAGGAAGCGTTCGGGCGATTGGGATTGTATTGAATCTCATGGATGACGACCTGGCCCGCGGGATTCAGCACGGTCCCGGTGTAAGTCACATTCACGACCGCGGGTGCGTTCGTCAGCGGCACTCCGCGGCCATCGACTCCGGAGATGGCCAGCCGGTTGTTGGCCTGGGTCAGCGGAATCACCATTGAAAAATTGCGCGGGCTGGTCCAGGTCACCGGATAGGGAATCCCGTTGACCTCAAGGGTGGCGGCATTGAACGGTGCCATGCCCGTCACGGTCACGGTGGGAGAGGAAGTGGTCACATCCGCGCCGTTGTTGCTCGTGATGGCGAGGACATTGGTGTCGTTGCGCCCGATTTGGGTGACCAGATAGTTGCGGCGCGAGTTGATGTAACTATAGATCGCGTTCGTCGGTCCCAGGCCGGTGATCCCGTTTTGGATCAGGGCATTCCGGCGGAAGGCGATCTGAGGGGAGTAATTCTCGACTAACAATGGCCCGGTCACCGCGTCGAAGTGAGCACGCCATAAAGCACGGCGAAAAGCGTTGTCGTTGAAAAAACGCGTCGCGATGGGGTCCTGGCTGCTGCCTCCCAAAGTCCCAGCTCCGGGTGGATCTGTGGGGGGATTGCCCAACCCGAGCACGAAATCGATGTCCCACGGGATCAATTTCCAGCGTTCCCCGGGAACCTTGTAGGCATACATGTTCTGGCCGACGTTGAAGTTCCACGAGTCCCAGTTGCCGAGAATCCGATGGAAGGCGAAGACCCGCATCCACTCCTCCATGTCCGCCAATTGGAGCATGCGTGCCGTGTAATCCGTCGTCGCGTTGGCCGCCGCCACCAACTCGAACACATTCGTCAGGTTGTTCGCGGTTCCGTCCCTGGGTCGCCGCTGCCAGTTCCATCGATAACGCCCCCGCTTGAGGGAACCTCCGCTGTTGAAGCGATCCAACGTGGCCTGGGTCGCGTCGAAAGCTCGATTGTCGTCCTGAAATTCGAACCAGATCGAGATCTTGTGCAAATCCCCCTCGCCGCCCAACCCGGGGAACTGGCTCTCGGCGTAATAGTGATTCGGCTGTTCGAGATCCTCGGAAATGTTCTGATGCTGCTGTCCGTTCCGGTAAACCCGGACGAAATGCGCGTGCAAATAGGGAATGCCCAACTTTTGACCGATCCAAGCCGAGATGCGGCTGCGCACGCCGGATTCCTCGCTTCCACCGTTGCCCGTGGAACCAAACACCCGGTCGGCAACCCCCAGCAGCATCTCATCCCGCGGCACCGTCACCGCGTAATCACCCCCACCGCCGTGAAAGGGACTTCCCTTGTCGCGAAACCCCGCGTTGTAGATCACGCGGTGGTTTCCATAAATCAGGGTGCAATCGCGGAAAGTATTATCCAAGGCATTGTTGCGGCGGCTTTGCGTCAGTTGAGTATTCCAAAGGTGATAGTGACCAAAAGTGCCGGAGGGCAGCGGATCATCCCAGCGAATCAATCCTTCGCGCGAGGGAAGCGAAACGGGCAGAATTCCGCCCGGGGCTGGAAAAGTGGAGCTCGCGCGATCGGCGGCCCCGTCCTGAGCGATGATCACAAATCCGACCAGGGTTCCGGCACTTCGGCCTGAAATCTGAGCCGAATACACGCCGTCACCGGCCACCTCGTCTCCATTGAATCCGTCGTCGCGCATGGAAATGTCGGGACCGTACGTCAAAGTAGGCTCCACTCGGAAACGCAACGACAAGGCGCCGAATCCATCCGGGTCGGACACCCGGCACGTCACCAGCACCGGCTGGTTGGCGCGCGGCAATGCCGGGGTATGGGTCACATCGAAGATGGCCGGCCCGGCGTTGGCCACGAGCTTGCTGTTCGGACGTCCCGGTGTGCCCAACGCCTCGGGAACCGTCATCCTCGCCGGCAATTCGATGTAGCTCCCGCGCGTGCGGAACAGCACTTCCGGCCAGCCCGCCAGCCAGCGAACCCTGGCCCGAATCGTCGCCGTGTTTCCCGAAGCAATGCCTGCGGCACCACTGACAATGTTAACCCGGATCGCATTGACCCCGGTATCTCCGTCGCCCTGCGCGATGACATGCAGGCATTGGCTGCCTTCAAACGCTCCGGTGGACCGGACGCTGGACAAGCTATGGTTGCCGGAGATGCTCCAACCGGTCTGTCCACTTTCAAAGCCCGTGTTCACGATGAGATTCGTGCTGCCCACCTTGAAGATCTCCACATTGTCGATCAGGCATTCCCCGGCGCCGAGCATCGAAATGCGGAAACGATTCGGAGCATGGGACGAAGCTCCGTTGTCCAGAGGTCCGGTGAATTCGACCAATTCCCACTTCGATTTTTGGGTCTCATCCGAATCCGCCCAATTCGACGCCCGCAAGGGATCCGCGTCGGGATCGGTCAACTCCAGACTCGACCCGCCTCCATCCGAATAATAGCCCCAGCGCCCCCCGCCGTAATAGGCCGTCTCGGCGACGGTCGCGAAGGCCACATTGGTGACGAGGGCTCCGATCGCATTCGTCGAAACGATCACAATCGGCTTGGCGAGGGCCACATGGTCTCGCGAGTCACTGAGGGAGCCGCTGAAATCTCCCACCGAATTCGCCGGGGTCAAATGAGGGTGTTTCGAACGTAATCGTGCCGCATCTTTGGCCACGACCAGGTACTGTCCCGGAGACAATCGAATGCCCGCGGGAATCTCGAATCCCACCCCGCGCGTCAGCCGCCACCCGCTCAGATCCACCACCGTCGTGCCGCGATTGAAAAACTCCAGGTATTCATCAGCGCGGTCACCCGAGATCGGATGATACATGATCTCATTCAACACGATGTCCTCCTGCCGCCACGGCGCGTTGGCGGCCCCCGGCGTGACCAGGCTCAAGCGACGCATCGTGGATGCACCGTCGGGGGACCTCCCGCTCGACACCCCGTTCTCCTGGCCGCCAAACCGGACAGCGTCGATCACCTGTTCCTTGCGCGGATCAAACAGGTAGAGGGTCTCCCCGGCCGCGTTCAAACGGAATCCAAGCTGATTCTGATCCCAGGCCAGGAACCCTCGTGCCGACAGCGTGGTCCCTGGCGGCAAGACGAACCGGTTTGTGCTCGGATCATCGGTCAGGATGCAGCCGGAAAGATCCACGGGCGTGTTGCCTCGATTGTAGAGCTCCACGAAATCGAGCTGGGGATCGTCGGTGTGCGCCAGAAACTCATTGATGAAAACACTGCGGTAAGGTTTGGCTCGAACCGCTTCCATGGCGCCGGGAGTGCCTCCCACGCGTTCACTCGCAGCCCACGCGCGAGGATCGTCCTCACCGTAACTGGGGCGGGCGAGCACCAGGGAATGCCCGGCTCCGTCGGCCGCCTCCGGCCAGGGAGGGTTGGCACCGAAGGTCAGTTCCAGCCTAATCGCGTCCACGTGGTCTCTCAATCGCAACAACTCGCCATCGTTGTTCAATTCCCCCTCGTAAGGCCCAAGCACACCGGAAATCCCATAAGCCTTCCGCACCGCTTCCGGATTCTCCGCAATGACAAGAAAACCCGCAGCAGGGATTTTCGTTCCCGCCGGGAATTTGTAATCCACCGCACCGCTCAACCTCCAACCCGTGAGGTCCTCAAAAACAGGGCCCGTGTTGTAAATCTCTATGAATTCCAGCGAATTCGTGTTTCCCGGTACTGGAGCGGGATGATAGTGAATCTCCGAAAATACCAGGCCGGTGCGGCGGCTCGAAGGCCCGAGCGGTTCCCGCTCGGGCCGGTAAGTCCCGGCCGAGGAATTCTTCGTCGGACCGAATTCGAGAAATTCCGCGGTGGCGGTTTCATTCGGATTTTGGCTGCACACCACCAACCCCAACTGAATCGAGGCAGGCATGGTTATCTCAGCCGTGCCCAACTGAATCCAGGCTTCGCCATTATGGCTGCCAAAACCGGTGTATTGATTGCCCGCCCGGCGCAAACGCAAATAGGTCCAGGGATAATTGGGCGGAAAATCGCCTGGCGGCGAGAGGACGGCGGAACGCACACCCGGTGTGGCCCGCGTTTCGAAAAAACAACCCAACTGCGGGGACGACGCAAAAACGCCCGCGAAGGGCGCATTGGTATCGGTGGCCGTCCGCGCCATCAAGCCGGCATGCACGAACGGACTGCTCGCCGTCACAGTGGCGACCCTCACCTGCACGTCGAAATTACCCGAACGATTCTGCCAGGCGAATTGGAACTGGTCCCCCGTGCCCCCTAAATCCGCCCCCCCGCCCGTCAGCGTGAACGTGTCGGCCGAAATGCGCACGGTGGGACCGGAAGCGATCCCGACGCCCTCCGGCAAAAACTCCATGGCACGAAATGCCGCCACCCCACCGGCGCCAATGAGATTGGGCGGCTCGGCCAAATCGGACACACTGCGGGCCGTGATTTGATACGTTTGCCCGAACGAGAGGGTGGAGACGGCCAAGAGCACAATCTGAGAATTCGTGCCGAGGAACGAGGCGCCGGTTACCTGAATGCCGCCATTGACCGTGTAGTTGGCCGCGGTCGTGGCCGGCCCCGTGGCCAAGGGTTCGGAAAAATAAAGCCTGATCTCGTTGGCCCCCAGATTGGCGGCCCGATTCAGAACCGGTGGGACGACGTCCGGATCCGCGGCGAACACCCGCGGAAAGCAGGCGCAGACCACAACGCAAAACACCCATCCGATCACCGGTTTCAAACCCAGGCGCGACTTCAATTTCATTGGTAACCGGAGCCTAGCAAGAACGTTACCAATTACACGCTCAGAAATGGGCAAGGTGGACGGTGCATCCACCGGTTGTCGATGATGGGCGCGAGCGGAAGCGCCGCTTCAGGGCGTGTCTTCAAAGGGGCATGGCAGGTTCAACGGGCGAGGGTGCTGCCAGGGCGAAGGCATTCAACCAGGGCGGGCCTCAGCCCGGATATTTCATACTCAGCTTGAATCCGCGACAGTATGCCGCGTGAGGGCACGCGGCCTACAATCGCGCCTGCCTCTGTGTTTGTAGGCCCGGTGTCCTCACCGGGCGTCCCGTGCATGAAACATCCGGGCTAGATCCGCTCGAAATAGCGCTGCTTTTCCCAATCGGTCACCGCGTCGTTGAAGGATTGCAGCTCCAACCGGGCATGGTGGGTGTAGAATCGAACCACCTCTTCGCCAAAGGATTTTCGGGCGATGCCGGATCGTTCGAAAAGATCCGCGGCGTCCCGTAAAGTGGACGGCAGCCGCGTCAGCGCGGAATCCACGTAGGCGTTACCGCGATACTCATCGCCGCAATCGAGTGCTTCCTCGATCCCGGCAAGTCCCGCCGCCAGCATCGCGGCAAACGCAAGGTAGGGATTGGCATCCGCGCCCGGCATGCGGTTTTCAATCCGAAAACCGTTTCCCTCGCCCACCACGCGGAAGCCGCACGTGCGATTGTCGCGCGACCAGGCCATGCGGGTCGGAGCCCAACTGCCCGGTTGAAACCGTTTGTAACTGTTGACGGTGGGGGCGAAAAACAAGCACAGCTCGGGACAATACTTCATTAACCCGCCGAGAAACTGCCGAAACACCTTTGACCCCGTTTTCCTCGCCGAGTCCCAAAACAAACTGCGTGTGCCTTTCCACAAGCTCATGTGGATGTGGCAGGAGTTTCCGGCTTCACCTGGCGCGTACTTGGCCATGAAGGTCACCGATTTGCCGTGCTGATCCGCCAGCTCTTTCACCCCTTGTTTGAAGAGCACATGCTTGTCGGCCATGGGGAGCGGCTGATCGTAGGTGAAATTGATTTCGTGCTGGCCGCGGCTCCATTCCCCCTTGCTGCTCTCCACCGGCACGCCCGCCGCCATCATCCCATTGCGAATCGCCCGCATCAACGCTTCGTCCCGCGCGGGCTGCATCAGTTGGTAATCGATGCGATAATCGCTGGAAGGCACAAGTTCCCGATAGCCCGCCGACGCGGCGTGGTGAAAACTGTGATTGAACAAATAAAACTCCAGCTCACTCGCCGCATAACACGTCAGCCCCGCCGACCGGACACGATCCAACTGCGCGCGCAACACGGATCGCGGCGCCTCTCGAACCAGCGAACCCTCCGCCCGCGCGTAATCGCAAAGCACCAAGGCGGTCGCCGGCAGCCAGGGAATCGTCCGCAGGGTCGTCAGATCCGGACGCATTTCGAAATCGCCAAAACCGGCATCCCAATTGGCCACTTCAAAGCCGTCCAGCGGATCCATGTCCAAGTTGACCGTGAGCAGATAATTGCAGGCGTGTGTGCCATGCGAGACGACGGATTTGAGAAAATAGTCCGCGGTAAATCGCTTGCCCACCAACCGCCCGAACGGGTCCGGAAACCCGACGACCACCGTGTCGATCAACCCCTGCCGCGCCTTCTGCTTCAGTTCATTCAATTTCATAGGCTTTTTATTCCGACACGTAGACGTTCTTCAGTTCGGTGTAACCTTCCATCGCCGCCATGCCGAGATCACGGCCCAGGCCACTCGCCTTGAACCCGCCAAAAGGGGCCTCCACATGCACGGAGCTGTGCGAGTTAAGACTGAGCACGCCGCTTTGCACTCGGCGGGAAAGACGCAGCGCCCGCTTCAAATCCAGGGTCCAGATGGATCCGCTCAATCCATAGGGCGATTCATTGACCCGGCGGAGCATCTCTTCCTCGTCGTCGAAGGGAACCACGCACGCGACCGGACCGAAAATTTCCTCCTTCCAGCAGCGGTCGGCGAAAGCAACGCCACTCAGAATGGTGGGCTCGAAAAAATATCCCGTCCTCGAAAGTCGCCCCCCGCCGCACTCCACCTTCACCGCCCCACGCCTCGCCTCGGCAAGGAAGCCCTCGACCGTCTGCCGTTGGGAGGCGGAAGCCAGCGGCCCCAATTGAGTGCTGTCGTGCGAGGGATCCCCCATCACCAACCGCCGCGTGGCCTCCACGAACCGGGCCAGAAACCGGTCATAGATCGGACGCTCGACAAACACCCGGCTGCGCGCGCAACAATCTTGTCCCGTATTCGCGAACACACTCATCGGGGCGGAATCCGCGGCTTTCTCCCAATCGGCGTCCGCACAAACGATATTCGGCGATTTTCCGCCCAGTTCCAGAGAAACGCGCTTCAGGTCGCGAGCGGCCAGGGTCATGATGCGCTTGCCCACTTCCGTGGATCCCGTGAATGAAACTTTGCGAATCCGCTCATGCGTGGCGAGGTGGTCGCCGATCTCGGCGCCCGCGCCAGGTAGAATTTGCAGGACCCCCGGGGGCAATCCCGCTTCCCCGCAGATTTCACCCAGCACCAGCGCAGTCAGAGGCGAAATCGAGGCAGGCTTCAGCACCACGCAATTCCCGGTGGCGAGAGCCGGAGCAACTTTCCAACAAGCGATCGGGAATGGAAAATTCCAGGGAACGATCGCCGCGACCACGCCCATGGATTGCCGGAGGGTGAAGTCGAAACCACCCCGGCTTACCGGGATGGTCTGCCCAAAAAACTTTCCCACCGCTCCAGCGTAGTACTCGAAGACCTTGGCACCCAACCCGGCCTCATCCCGGGCGTCGGCTATGGGTTTGCCAATCTGCTGCATTTCCAACTGGGCGATGCGTTCCTGCTCCTTCCGAATGAGGCGGGCCATCTGAAAAAGGATCTCTGCGCGACGCCCCGGTGCCAAATCACGCCATCCTTTTTCCCAAGCCTCGTGAGCCGCGTGAATGGCATGGTCGGCCATGGCCGGATCCGCCGTTTGAACTTCCGCGAAAATCTCCTCGGTCGCGGGATTGATCAGTCGAAGAACGGGATCCGTTTTCGTCGATACGAATCGACCGTCCACAAACGGCCGGTCGGGAATGGAAACCCGCTTCGAACTCGCCGCCGTTCCTTCAGAATACATGGGCCGATTGGGCTTAAAAGTGGCAGGCAAGACAAGATCGAAAACATCGCGAACCTTTCCCCGCTGGTGCGCATTCAGCACTCCATTTGGAACCTCAAGAAACCGTGCCACATGGCCGTATTGTGAAATCCGATGAATTTTGCTATTTCTTAGGTCTCCCAAGCTGAGCCAATGATCGGGCTTGGGGGTTTCTCAATGGGTCACGGAATGGGCGATGCCCACGGCGACGGAATCCCGTTGGGATTCCTAGCTTTTGCGCATCTCGACGCTGCTGAATTGCCGGTTTCTAGCCAAAGAACTCCGGCGGGCCGGGGTGCGGAATGGTGAGTAACTTGAGCATCAAGTCAGTCGGGAGGTTGAAGAATCGTCACCTCCCATCTTGGACTCGCCTTGGGACGAGGAACCAGACCGGGAGGGCTGCGTTCCACCGCAGCCCATCTTGATCACCCTCGGAAAAGGTGGGACGGCGGTGGAACGCCGCCCTCCCGGAACCGAGGTGCATGGACACCTCGGGAGATCCGCATGCACGCCGTGGTTGCCCTGGGCAATCGTCCCCCAACAACGAAGTGATTCTGCTCGGTCTGCTGCGACTGGCTTTCAGCACCGTCGCGCTCCGAAGACGAAAGGATCCGGAGTTTTTACACTGCTTGTGCCTATTGCGGCAATTCGATGGTCGTCTGGACCAAAGCATTCACGGCGAGTAGCTTCCCTGTTGGGTCGCGTGTCCGGATGCGATTTGTGAACAAACGGCGGTGCCGAGAAACAAAAAAAGGGCGCTCCGAAGAGCGCCCTTGATGAAGTGAAAACTTTGCGAAATTCCGAGGCTTAGGTGTTGCCCGGAACGGCGAGGAGGTTGTTGTCGTCGCCAGAGTTCCGCAGTTGCTCGCGGAGCTTGGAACCGCTGACCTGCTGCACCGAGCCATCACCCTGCAGGATGTTGCCCTGGTTTTGGTGAATGTTCTTATCCCAACCCGCACCCTTGGTGGAGGTTTGGTTCGTGCCCACCTTCACGACCACAGAGGCGTTCTTGGCCAGCACATTGACCAATGGAGTGTCGTTCGTGACGTTGCGATCGCCCGCGAGAATGCTCTGGGGCTTGGTTTCGTCCGCTTCATATCCCAAGAAATAGCTGACGTTCGCGTTCTTGGTGAAAGGAATGCCAGGAGCGACAGCCTTTTCGGCGAATACCGTCGATTCCGCGCGGTTGATGTCGCTCGGGCAAATCACGATCTTCGGGGTGCTCAATTCGTTGGAAAGCGCAGCAAAATGCCTCCAAATATTCTTCGTGTCCGTCGCGGCGGTAAACTCCGAGGAACCACCCGCGTTGGTGGAAACCGCAAACGGGAATTGGTCGTTGTTGTCCGTGGCAAAAATGCGGAAAGCCAGGCCGATGTTCTTCAAGTTGTTCACGCATTTGATGCGTTGGGCCTTGGCTTTCGCCTTGGCCAGCGCCGGGAGGAGCATGCCCGCCAGAATGGCGATAATGGCAATAACCACCAAGAGCTCAATGAGCGTGAATGCTTTGTTTTTCCTTAGCACGCGATTCATAGAATAATGGGTTGTTGTTTTGGGTTAACGGTGCTGGGACTTTAAGCAAACCGTTTTTCAAGTGTCAACGGTTTTCCCAAAAAAATCTTAGCAGCCCCGGTGCCAGTCGCTCAACTCCCTCACCTCCAAGCTCCCTTCCCAAAAACTTCAGGTTTTTGGGCCGATTTCACGCATTTTTGCGTGAAGTTGACTCGCGCACAACCAACCTCACGCTTGTCTTTCGGCCGTTCCTCCGCATACTTCGCGCCCTCAACCGAAAATCATGAAATCCATCGGAATCGCCATCGTCGGATGCGGCGGCATCACCCTCCAAAATCACCTCCCAGGCCTCGCCCTTTGCCCCGAAAACCGCGTCGTCGCCCTCTGCGATTCAGACTCCGTCACCCTGGAGCGCGCCCGACAACAAACGGGTGTCAACACGGTCTCCACCGACTACCAGGAAATCGTCCGCCGGGACGACGTCCACGCCGTCATCATCGCCACCCCCAACGTCGTTCATGCGCCCGTCGCCCTGGCCGCCATCGCCGCGGGCAAACACGTGCTTTGCGAAAAACCCATCGCCATGAACTATGCGGAAGCAGAGTCCATGGCCAACGCCGCAGAACGAGCCGGGGTTCGACACATGACGGCGTTTACCTACCGTTTCGTGCCCGCCATGCGCTACCTCGCCCACCTTATCCAAAGGGGCGATCTCGGACGCCCCCTCCACTACCGATCCTGCCGCCTCCAGGACTGGGGTACACGCCATCTCGGCTGGCGTCAGCATTCTAAACTCGCCGGCAGTGGCGAACTCGGCGACATGCTGTCCCACCGCATCGACTTCTCCCACCTGCTCATCGGCCCCATGAAACGCCTCGTGGCCGGATTGCGCCGGCATCACGAGTTCCGGGAAGGCAATCCCAGCGACCTCGACGATTGGGCCGCCATCCTCGCCGACTTCCAAAACGGAGCCACCGGCGTCCTCGAAAGCAGCAAACTCGCCGCCGGACGCAATGAAAGCTGGCGCAGTCTGGATTACGTCGAAATCAATGGCGAGGAAGCCTCATGCGTTTTCTTCACCGGACGCTGGAACGAGCTCCAAACAGGCAAGTTGGGCGGCCCCGGTCTCGAGACCATCACGATTCCTAAGGAATTTTGGACTTGGCCAGGGTCGCCTCGCGACCCGGGGCAGGGGGATCCTCTCGTCACCTTCCGATACGACCAGGCCTTCGAATTCATCGACGCCATCCGCAATCAACGCCCCTGCCGTCCCTCGTTCCATGACGGTGCCCTGGCTCAAAAGGTGATGGATGCCGCCATCGCTTCGGCGCGCGACTCACGCTGGATCGAACTTTCCTAATTTCCTTATGACTCGTGTAGCTGCAATCACCGGTGCCGGCAGCGGCGTGGGCCGGGCCATCGCCATCGCCTTGGTCCAATCGGGTTGGAAAACCGCGCTCATCGGACGCCGCCCCGCGCTGCTTGAAGAAACGGCGAAGCTGGCCTCCACCCTCAACCCCCATGCCGCCGTTCGAGCCTTTCCCTGCGATATCGGCAACCACGACGCTGTGGGCGAGATGGCCAAATCCGTTGTCCAATCCCTGGGTGAAGTCGAGGTTCTGGTCAATGCGGCCGGCACCAACGCTCCCCACCGTTCCCTGGAAGTATTATCACTCCAGGATTACCGCGAGATGATCGATACGAACCTCAATGGCGCCTATTTCTGCACCCAGGCGTTCCTGCCCGGCATGCGCCAGCGCGGATCAGGGACGATCGTCAACATCGTCTCCGACGCCGGTAAGCTCGCCAGCCCCAAAGCCGGTCCCGCCTACGTGATGTCCAAATTCGGACTTTCCGGCCTCACCCAGTCCATCAACGCTGAGGAACGCGCCCGCGGGGTTCGCGCCTGCGCCATCTTCCCGGGAGACATCGATACGCCTTTGTTGGACAAACGACCCGCGCCCCCCGACGGAAACGCCCGTTCCCGCATGCTTCGTGCGGAGGACGTCGCCCGCTGTGCCTTGCTGGCCATCGAGCTGCCTTCCAACGTCATCGTGGAGGAACTCGTCGTTCGGCCCCGATAACGCAAACTCAAGTGGCCGGAATCCGCTTCTGGAACCATAACGCCAGTGCGAAGCAAGCCGCGAAGAGCCACCAACCTTGGCCGCACGTCGATAAACAGTCCACCAGGGGAATCCCACCCAGTAGTCCAGCCACGGATTTCCCAACCTGCGGTGGCTGTCTCCAAAAACTCCACCGCAAACACCCTACGCACCATCCGGCCACCACGATCGAACACAGGATGGCGAGCCCCCGGTATCCTGGACCGTTGATCAACAACGCAAAAAGGATCGGAACCGCCAGCAACAACAACGGCCATCGGCGAATCAAAACCCCTCCGCTCTCCTTCCTTGCCAGATAACTGAGTCCGGCGATGTAGGCCCCCATGGCCAAGGCGCTCCAAAGGGCGTGCCCGGTTACCCCGTCGCCCCCCGTTGAAGCAGCCAGCACGATCAGCCAGACCCGGCACGCCGCCATCAAAACGGGGCTCAGGACGAACCATTTGTGCAGGGCGTCATAAGCCAGGATCGTAAAAACCAACAACGCCACCCAAGGCGCTGTCATCGATCCCAGCACCAACAAACACAGCATTCCCAGCCCCAACCAAGCAAATCCCCATATCCAAACTTCGTTCCGCTCGATCTGTCCCGAAGGAATCGGGCGCTCAGGCCGGTGCGCACGGTCAAACTCCGCGTCAAAAGCGTCATTCAAAAACATGCCTCCCCAATAAACGAGCGTCGCCCCCACAAAGAGGAATCCCAGCTTCCCCCATTGGCCGCCCCCTCCCAAAAGCCAGCCTGCCAAACAATTAGACCACACGGTCGGCAGATTCGAAGTCCGGCCCAGGATCAACAGACTCCTCAGGTAAGCCGCAGGATCGCGCCATGGTGGGGAAGAACTCATCTCGTGCTTGGACATGGATCCTCAACCGATCCAGGTCTTGGCGCAAGCCCCCGGTTCAAGCCTCGTCGTTCAGCGGTGCATCCCGAAATGGTCTGCCGTGTGGCGCAGGCTGCCCAGCCTGCCGTATCGCCGACGGCCCGTCGGCCCGGTCGGTGAAGCACGAGGCCCTTCCGTGCTCTCGACGAGCCGGGTTCCCTGCGTCGCCCCGCAGGCTGGGCAGCCTGCGAAACAGCAGACAGGGCTGTCTGCGTTACCAAGACGACCCGGTCACCGACACCGCCTCGCTCCAGGTCAAATACCCGGCGCGGGAAAATCGGAATTCATTGTTGCGCGATTCCTAAGAGGAGAATGGCCGTCAAGCCAAACCGCGCTCCCGCAAATGTGACAGGGTCCAATCATACTCCGCGCACAATTGGTCCACGACGTCGCGGTTCTTCATCGATTCCGGCAACACTTCCCAGGTGTAAGTCTCCATTTCCACATGGCGACAGCGTTCGGGCGACCTCCCCAAATAATCCATCACCCCCAAGAGATGATCCGAGGTGCTGGCAAAGCCCTGCGCCGGGCGCGCATGCAAGGGGATGTGAAAATGAATCCGCCATTCTGTTTCGTCGGGATGATGGACCGCCAGCGCTTCGTCCAAATCCCGGTAGCGCCGCAACCCTCCCCCCGCCAGCTTCGCAACCACTTGATGGAAATAGACCCCTTCCACAAAAGGTGCCAGCGCCAACCGGTTGGCAGGCGAAGGGTTCGCTCTCAGCGCCGCGCTGAAATGAACCTTGCTCAACCGGATGCCAGAAGTTTCGATCCGCTTCAAAGAGGCTTCGGGTTCCTCATACTGAATCGCCAGATGGCAGGCGTCATAATTCACCCCCAGCCGCCGCCAGAGGCGTTCGTCGCCCGGACGATCCGCCGCCATGCGCTCCAAAAACTCCACCGCCTCCTGCGTCGTCTCCAGGTAACACAAGGGCTCGGGTTCGAGTCCCACATGCAAATCGCGCCCGCTCTCCAGGGATTTCGTCTCCAAATGCTCCACGCACTCCCACAAATGGCGCCTCATCGCGCGCTCCTGATCCGGCGTCCGGATGAACTCCTTGAACGAGCAGGGCACGGTGCTGAGGCTGCCCTCGCCGCCCGCGGGCGCCAGCTCCGCCAACAAATCAATCAAGCGGCGGGTGTAATCCAGCCGTTCCGGGGATGTCCAGTCCGGCACATAAACCTGCTCCTTGACCCGCGTGCCATGAAACCGTCCGTAGGGAAATCCATTGATGGTAAAAACATAGCAGCGTTCGCGATCCAGCCATTCGCGAAATTCACGCAAACGATCCGGAGCTGAAAGTTCAAGCGCCGCCGCCGCGCTCAACCGCAACCCGATGCCGTAGGGACGCCCTCCAGCCACCCGATCGCGCACGCGCAAGGTGTGGCAGCGCAACCCATCCCATGTTTCCGCCCAGGTCTCCCCGCGGTGGATGTTTGTGCAGTATCCGAGGTGAATGCCTCTGAGCAAATGCATGCCGTAAAGAGTCCCTTAGCCCATCCCGGTCTCAGGCCGCGGCCTCCGCGGTCCCGAATCGTTTCAAGTAGTCCGCATAAGCATCCCGCACGCCCTCTTCGAGTTCAAAGCGTGGCTTCCAGCCCAGGGCGAACATGCGCGAGCTGTCCATGAGTTTGCGCGGTGTTCCGTCCGGCTTCGAGGCGTCCCATTCGATCCGGCCTCGAAATCCAATTACTCGGGCCACCAACTCGGATAGCTCCTTGATGGTCACATCCGTCCCGCTGCCCACATTGATGAAAATCTCCTCGCTGTAAACCTCGAGAATCCGCACGCACGCTTCCGCCAGGTCGTCCGCGTGCAAGAATTCCCGTCGCGGCGATCCGGTGCCCCAACACGACACCACGTCCCGTCCGCTCCTCTGGGCCTCGTGAAATTTCCGAATCAGCGCCGGCAAGACATGGGAATGCTGCAGATCGTAATTGTCGTTGGGACCGTAAAGATTCGTCGGCATGGCGCTGACGAAATCACACCCATATTGGCGCCGATAGGCTTGACAGAGCTTGATGCCCGCAATCTTCGCCACCGCGTACCACTCGTTGGTGGGCTCCAAAGCGCCGGTCAGCAAGTACTCTTCGCGCATCGGCTGGGGAGCATGCTTCGGGTAAATGCACGACGACCCCAAAAACAGGAGCTTGCGAACGTCGGCACGATGCGCGTTCGCGATCAAATTGTTTTGAATCTCAAGGTTGTGCAACAGGAAGTCCACCGGCAGCGTCCGGTTCGCCTCGATGCCCCCGACCTTGGCCGCCGCCACCACCACGTATTCCGGACGCTCCCGATCGAAAAACGCCTTGACGGAGCTCGCGTCGCGCAAATCAAGTTCGGCCCGGGTTTTCCCGATCAAGGCCCGGCAGCCGCGACGCTCCAAGGCGCGCCAAATCGCGCTTCCCACCATGCCGCGATGCCCCGCCACGAAAATCCTCGTGTCACGATCGATGACGGGGGTCATAGCACGTTCGCCGCCAGTTCCGCCAGTTCCGACCGTTCACCCTTCTGCAACTCCACATGCGCCGACAGCGCGTAGGGCCGGAACCGGCTGATGATGTAATTGAATCCGTTGGACGACGAATCCACATAAGGATTGTCGATTTGATAGGGATCGCCCGTGAACACGATTTTCGTCCCCTGGCCCACGCGCGTAATGATCGTCTTGACCTCGAGAGGTGTCAGATTCTGCGCCTCGTCGATGATAATGAATTGATGGGCGATGCTGCGCCCGCGGATGTAGCTCAACGCCTCCACCACGATCGACCCTGAACGCATCAAGTCCTGGTTCCGACCGTGGCCGCTGCCCATGTTCAAATCCTCGAGATGCTCCAGCGCGTCGTGAATCGGCTGCATCCACGGCGCCAGCTTCTCTTCCAGCGATCCCGGCAAGAACCCCAGTTCCTTGCCCATCGAAATGGTCGGACGCGCCACCACCAACCGCCGGAACTCCCGGTCCTGCACCGTGCGTTTCAATCCGGCGGCCATGGCAATCAGCGTCTTCCCGGTGCCCGCCTTGCCCATCAAAGTCACCAGTTTGACCCGGTCGTCCAGCAAGGCGTCGAACGCGAAATGTTGCTCCCGGTTCCGCGGCCGAATGCCCCAAACTCCATCCCGCGAATCATGAATGGGAACCAGTTTCTTGCCCGCCGCGTCCACCTTGCACAAGACCGCCTTCTTCGGCGACGCGGCATCCACCAGGCTGCAATACTCGTTGGGGTGATGGA